>JBIIOL010000042.1:0-12205 GCA_044336965.1 Pirellulales bacterium
CGGAAGACGAGTTGCTGGGTTCTTCGGCTCTTTCCGAAGCCCCGGCGCAGCGTAGGCCGATGTGGGTGATCGCGGAAACGCGGTCGTTCACACGGCCTTTTTTGTTGCGCCGAAACGCACTTTGGCGCACCCACGGTTGCATCGGACGCCGCTGTTTCCAGAGCGGAGATTCTTCCCATGCGTTCCTTGCTTTCGCGTTCGTGGCTCGCCCCCTGGGGCGTGATTCTCGCCGTGGTCGCGTCGCCGGTCTTCGGCAACACCGTCATCATCACCGGCAGCACGATGACGTTTACCGGCACCGCGACCGGCACCACGGGCCCGGTCGCTGCGACGGCCCTATTTTCGGTCGATCAGGTTGCCGAGCCGGGCATCCTCAAGCTCGTGCTCACCAACAACACGTCGCCGACGCTCGCACCAAGCGACTTGTTGACGAGTTTTTATTTCAACGTGTCGACGGGCACCGGCACGCTGAACTACTACGACGCCAAGGGTTTTGTTTATTACACGTCGGGAACGGCAGCCGATGCCGGCGTGATCTACACACCTCCGCTGGCAAACCCGAATAACCCACTTCCGAGCATCACGTTCACGGCTGGCGTGCAGTCGAACCTGATGGCCCTGGCCAACAACTTCGACACCTGGCAGTTCAAGAGCGGGCTGTCGCTGGTGGTCGATTCGTCGCCCATCCTGGGCTTCGGCGTCGGCACCGTCGGCAACTCGTCGCTTGGATCGAACGGCTTCAACGGCAACGTCGTCGACGGCTTCAACTTCGGCATCTACACCGGCGATGTGACCACGCAGTCGCTCAGCAACAACCTGTTCGTGAAGGATTCGATCACGTTCAAGTTCTCGGGCTTCGCCGGCAGCATCGCCGACATCACGCCACATGCCGTCTTCGGCTTCGGCACGAACCCCGACACGATCGTCAGCGTGCCCGAGCCGTCGAGTTTGTTGCTCGCATCCGCCGGCGTGCTCGCCGGTGCGATCCGTCTCGCCCGCCGCCGCGGAGGCCGGCAATCGCTGGCTGCCGCGACGGCCTTGTCGTGATCAACGCCCGCCACGGCGGGCCTGTCGTATGGCCGCAGTGACGCGGCCGTGAATGCCGGCAGCGGACGCCACACCACTCACCAATTTCGTGGAGGTGTGCCGTGAAAATCCCGCCGATCCTGGCCCTTGGTCAACGAACCGCCAGCCGCTGCCCCGAACCGTCCCCGACGTCGTCACATGGCTTCTGGCTGTCGGCCCTGTTCGCCATCCTCGTGGTAGCAGTCCTGCTCTTCGTCCCGGCGGCCCAGGCAGCACCGATTCAGTCGATCAGTTGGGACTTCGCCGCCTCGAACGGCGGCTGGACGCAGTTCAACACCGCGGCATTCACGCCCGTACCGATCACCCCGAAATGGACCTGGTCGGGTGGCACGTGGACGGTGGACTCGGCGCCCGTCGACAGCCCCGCGTCGAAGTTTGGAAACTACCTGACAAGTCCCTTGATCCAGCTCGGCGAGCTGCCCGCCGACAAATTCACGCTCAACTTGGCGCACCGCTTCAAACTGCCCACCGACGGACTGGTGCTGGCAAACGGGGCGCAACTGCCGGTCGATGCCGGACAGTTCGAATACAGCCTCGATGGTGCGACGTTCCTGCCGGTATTTAAGACCGACTGGAAGGCGTCCGGGCCGATCTCGCCGATCCTGACTCCCTACGTGCAGTCGGCGTCCTGGGCCGTGCCACAGTTCGTGCCCGGCGTGGCGCCGTTCCCCAGCCTGTTTCCGCTGATCGATGGAGGGGCATCCTTCACCGGATCCTCGGACGGATTCTCTAGCGGCTGGTTCGTGGGCAGCCAGGCGTTCGAAGTCGACTTTCCGGGCGCGACGCAGACGATCCAGTTTCGGTTCACGAACATGAACCTGGGGCCAAAGTGCGGTCTCGATGCGGGCTGGGACATCCGCTTCGCCCAGGTCGACCTCGTGCTCGCTCCGGAGCCGAGCGGGTTTGCGATCGTGACCGTGGGCGGAGCCATGGCCGTGTCCGCATACATCTTGCGGCGTCGGTCAGGGCGTGCCCGCTCTACCAGCGTCCCTCGAGACCAAGCGTGAGGCCGTGCACAAACACGCTCCCACCCGTGTCGGTTGATGTACGCAACGGATCGAGCGGGCAAATGCATTGGTTGTCGAACTGGTTGCTCGAAAGCGCGAGTCCGCCGAGCCAAAACGCCGCATATCCGACCCGCACCGAGAGCCACTCGGAAATGTCATAGACGCCGGTCGCCCCCAATTCGCCGACAAAGGCCACCCGGCCCACGCTCGATCGGTTTCCGAGACTGTAGGCAGGCTGAAACGAGTCTCCGGAGTACGCGTTGCTCGAGGCTTGCGCCGCCTGGTTGTAAAACACACCAGACTTGGCGAGGCCTTCGATGCGGAAGGGTCCGCCGAGGCCATACAGGATCGAATCCGCGCCGATCTGCATGCCATAGAGGTCGTTGTTGGTCGTCGTCCGGTACGCCTTGGTGGGCGAACCGTCGATCGCAGACACCGTGTCGAGATGCATCTGCTCGTTCCATTGCACCCAGCGGAAGCCGGTGAGCCATTGCCACCGCCCCTGCGTGGGAAAGCGACGATTCAGCTCAAAGCTCTGAAAGCCGCTCGTCAGGCCTCCCGACACGGAATCAAGCGCCGTAACAGAAGGGCAGCAGAAGATGCTTTGGCCCGTATTGTTGAGCTGGTATCCGCCAACGGTATCCGGCAGCTGCTCGTTGGCCGCGAAACTCTGCACGCGAAAATAATTGAACTCGATCGCCCCATCGTCGCCCGTGTGGCGAAAAAGGGTGAACCGTGGCCCGGCTGCCATGGCGCTTTCGAAGTCGCTGGCATTGAGCGCCTGACCGGCGGGGGCTCCATCGAAGAAATTGAAGAGTGGATAGCCCTGCGGGTTGCTGCGCCACAGAAGCAGCGCTTCGGCGCGGCCGCTCCAGAGTGGATCCTCGCCCCACGGATCGAGCACATGGCAGATCCGCGGATCGCAGGCCGGCGGGCAGCACTCCACCGCCACGTCGGGGGGAGCCGACGGAGCCGCGACCGACGCCACGTTCTCCGGCAGTTTTAGGGCCGTGAACATCGCTTGATCAAACGGCATGTCGTCACTGGCCTCGGCCCTGACATGCCGCACCAAACCGAGCAGCCCCAGCAGAAGGGCGGTCAACACCACGATCATGTCGCCCCACGACAGCCACCGCGCCGCTTCGCCCTGACTCACCCGCTCCATGAACCACCCCCACAGATCACGCCCACCAGCGGGTCCGCACGCCGGCACACGCCGACACGGTGCATACCCCTCTTTGGTGGGGTATCGGGAGCGGGCTTTGGGCGACTTCATTTTTTTGCCGCCGGCCGTGCAGATCGGCCGGCGGCGAGGCGGCCGGCGGGCGGGATCGGAACCTCCTCTTTCCAACCCCGCGCCGCCGACGGCTCGATGTGCCGAACGCCTTCGGCCACCGACTGGGAACCCGCCTGAAATTCACTCGGCCGAACGCCACCAGGCGGCCTCGGCCGCTGGCATCATCGCCGCTTCCGCTCCCGACACGATGGCACCGACGAGAGCGTGACCACGATCACTTCCTCGCCGGTCGCGGTGCTGATGTCGTGATGCACGTTGACGGGTTGGGCGCCGGTGGCGTCGCGCACCAGGGATTCGAGCATCGGGCGACCGGCGAGCACGAGATGGCTCCGCAACTGCTTGAGTAGCTCCGCGCCGCGGCCATTGCCATTGCCGTTGCCGTGCGATTCGATGAGCCGTTGCTCCGCCGCCGAGAGCACGCCCTGTAAATGGACGAACAGTTTGTTTTCGATCAGGTGGGCGTGGATGTCGCGCGGACCACGGCCCATGTACTCCTGCTGGAAGCGGGCGACGGCGTCACACACGGCTGCCTCGATCTCGCCCTGCGATTTCATCCCCAGCCCCCAAGGTGACCCCCACTACATGGGGGTGTGCCAGAATCGTTTCGGGCAGGATCGAGGGTCGTTGTGAACCGCGTTTGTGGCGCCGGAAAATTCTGCTTGCCTTACCCAGAATGACACTTATACTTGCCGACGCCGATTGGCCGCGGTGTTCGAAAACATCGCTGCAGGTCGGGAAAAACACAAAACTTGACGGAAGACGAGTCGAGGGGCAGTCCGGGTTCCGGATGGTCCGTCGCAGCGTAAGCCGGCGTGAGAGAGTGCCTTTGGGCGTTCTCCCCCGCCGGCTTTTTTCGTTTCGACACCAGCCAGTGGAGGCCCCACAGCATGCCCCTCTCCATGACCTGCCGATCGCCTTTCACCCTTTTCTCGACCCATGCCGCTCCCGCCGTCGCCTGCGAACCCGACCACCACACGGCCCGGCGGGTGGCTCAGGCCGTCGGCGGCTTCGAGCATCTCCTCCTTGGCCGCGCTCCCCGCGGCGTCGTCGTGGTGATCAAGGACGAGTCGATGATCGTGACCGTTCTCGAGCAGTTCTCCGCGATGGAGCGGCGGCTGGCCCGCATCGACGAAGGCCGACACCGCGTGTACGAGTTTCATCAGTCCGTCTTCGACACGACGCTCGATTCGCTCCGTGATCACGTGCGCTCGAGCACGGGGATCGAACTGCGCAACGCGATCGTGCATGTCGATCCGGTGGTCGGCAGCATCGTGAAGACGTTCACGACCGACACCGACATCAACCTATTTCTGCTCGGCGACGGCCTGCCTGCGTTTGGCGTGCCCGTCGACGCGCATCTGCATGTTCCTGGATCGGACGGCAATGGACCCGTCCGACGCTGACTCTCCCCGGAAGGACCCTCCTCCATGAAGAAGGTGACCCATGCTGGTATTGACGCGAAAAAACCGTGAAAGCGTGGTGATTGGAAGGCCAGAAGACCTGGAAATCATGCTCGAAATCACGATCCTCGAGATCGAAGGCGGGCGTGTCCGCCTCGGCTTCGAGGCCGACACGAAGATGCCGATCCACCGCCGCGAGGTGTGGGACCGGATCTGCAACGGCAACGGCAACGGCAATGGTGCCGCAGCCGTCGGTCCGGCGACAGCCGCCGCCGGCGGGCGGCCAGGACGGGAGACGGCCTAGTGGCCGTCTCGCGAACGGAGGGGGTGACCTGTCTATCCACGGAGGTGCGTGCATGAAATCCCAAGGCGAGATCGAGGCGGCCGTGTGCGATGGCATCTCGAGATTCCAGCAGGAGTTCATCGGCCGCGGCCCGCGAGACATCCACTCCCACCTCATCGGTTCCCTGCTGGTGGTGCGACTGCAGGGTGTGCTCACGCCCGCGGAGCGGCAAATGATCGCTCCGCGGGCGGAGACGGCCGGTGACGGGAACGGCAACGGCGCCCACCACGACGGCGACAATGGCAACGGGAACGGCCGGTCGCTGCTCAAGCAGGTGCGTTCACACATGGTGGCGACCGGCCGCCAGCGGCTGGCCGACATCGTCGAGACGGCCGTGGGCGTGAAACTCGTCAGCGTGCACCACGACATCTCCACCGTGACCGGCGAGGAACTGCTCGTGTTCTCTCTGGCCGAGTCCCCTGCCTGCCGGCCCAAGCGGGCGAAGGGGGAGCGGCCGGAGGAGAAGGCCACGGGCAGATGACGCGACGCGGCGGCGCCGATGGTACGATTCCGCGAGTCAGCCCCTCGCGAGGATCGCCTTGTGACCACCGCTCCGCTCGCCCGCCCCCGGGACATCAGCGTTCTGCTCGTCGATGACCAGCCGATCATCGGCGAGGCGGTGCGCCGCATGCTCGCCGGCGAGGGAGGGATCGCCTTCCATTTCTGCAAGGACGCCCGCTCCGCGCTCGACACGGCGGCGGAGGTGGCCCCCACCGTGATTCTGCAAGACCTCGTGATGCCGGAGATCGACGGGCTGGAACTCGTGAAGCGGTTTCGGGCCGACGAACGCTTCCGCGACGTGCCGATCATCGTCCTCTCCACGAAGGAAGAGGCGGCCGTCAAGGCAGAGGCCTTTGCCCTCGGGGCCAACGACTACATCGTGAAACTGCCCGACCGGCTCGAACTGCTCGCCCGCGTCCGCTACCACTCACGCGGCTACATCGCGCTCCAGGAACGCAACGAGGCCTTCGCTGCGCTCCAGCAGAGCCAGCAGATCCTCGCCAACGACCTCGCCACCGCCGCCCAGTACGTGCGGTCGCTCCTGCCGCCGCCGGAATCGACCGGCCTGATCACCGCCGACTGGCGTTTCATTCCCTCGGCGGCGCTCGGTGGCGATGCCTTCGGCTACCACCAGCTCGATCCGGATCACTTCGCGATCTACCTGCTCGACGTCTGCGGCCACGGGGTCGGCGCGGCGCTCTTGAGCGTGTCGGCGCTGAATGCGATCCGCAGCGAGGCCCTGCCGCAGACGAATTTTCACGATCCCGGATCGGTGCTCGCCGCCCTCAACAAGGCGTTCCCGATGGAGCGGCAAAATGACATGTTTTTCACGATCTGGTACGGCGTCTACAACCTTCCCACCCGCACGATGCGCTGGTCCGGCGGGGGCCATCCGCCGGCCGTCCTGCTCGCCCCAGGCGGCGACGGCAGGCCGCTTCTGCTCGACTCCGAAGGGCCGCTGATCGGCGCGGTCGAAGGGCTCGAATTCGAGTCGAACGAGCGGGAGGTGCCCGCCGGCTCACAGCTCTTCGTGTATAGCGACGGCGCGTTCGAGATCAGCCGGCCGGATGGCTCGATGTGGGCGTTCGACGATTTTCTGGCCAGCCTGGGCCGGCCGCCCGCCGGAGCGGAGAGCCGGATGGACGCCCTCGTCAGCCACATCCGCACCCTGTCGCAACGCGACGACTTCAACGACGACTTCTCGATGGTCGAACTCCGCTTCGCCTGAGCCGGATGCGGCGGATTGCCCGAAAAACCGGAAAAATCGGCCGCGAGACCGGCTGCGGCCGCGGCGCCGCACCGTCTTGCATGGGCGATGCGAATCCGTACACTTGTCAGGTTCTCGGTTTCGACCGGCCGCTAGCGTAGCTCAATTGGCAGAGCAGCTGATTTGTAATCAGCAGGTTGCGGGTTCAACTCCCGCCGCTAGCTCAGCACGACGAATCCGGAGGCCGGAGATTCCGGAGGCTGCCTGCCCTTGCGGCTGCGTTTCAGCGCCGGGCCTGCCTGTTTTTCCGCCACGCAAACGCCCGCATCACGACCATCCACCCAGCCCACGAACATCGCACCACAGACCAGGAAGGCACACCATTCACCAGGGGAGTTTCCCGAGCGGTCAAAGGGGTCAGACTGTAAATCTGATGGCTTCTGCCTTCGCAGGTTCGAATCCTGCACTCCCCAGTCCAGCCCTTCCCCGTTGCGGGTGTAGCTCAATGGTAGAGCAATAGCCTTCCAAGCTAAAGACGAGGGTTCGATTCCCTCTACCCGCTTCTTCAGGAACCACACTTACACGCACACATTCCGACACCACCGGCCCCCAGGCCTCATCCGCTGCTGTAGCTCAGTTGGTAGAGCGCGTCCTTGGTAAGGACGAGGTCATGGGTTCAAGTCCCATCAGCAGCTTCCGGCTGGCTGCGGAAGCCACAACACACTTCGCCCGGGCCGTACCCGGACGAAACGATACGGTTACGAGAGTTTTCACGAGATCGATGCAGGCGGCGGCGCCTGCAGCAACACGATAGGAAAGGTCGAGGAGAAAGCATGGCAAAGGACACGTTCACGCGGACCAAGCCCCACGTCAACGTCGGCACGATCGGTCACATCGATCACGGCAAGACCACCCTCACGGGTGCCCTGGTCGCAGTGCAGGCGGCAAAGAATCTCGCCGTCGCGAAGAGCTACGCCGACATCGCCAAGGGTGGCACCGTCCGTGACGAGACGAAGACCGTGACGATCGCCGTCAGCCACGTGGAGTATGAGACGGCCAAGCGTCACTACGCCCACATCGATTGCCCCGGTCACGCCGACTTCATCAAGAACATGATCACGGGCGCCGCCCAGATGGACGGCGCGATCCTCGTGGTGAGTGCGGCCGACGGCCCGATGCCCCAGACCCGGGAGCACATTCTGCTGGCCAAGCAGGTGGGCGTGCCGGCGCTGGTCGTGTTCCTCAACAAGGTCGATCTCGTCGACGATCCGGAGCTCCTCGATCTGGTCGAGATGGAGATCCGCGAGCTGCTGACGAAGTACGGCTTCCCCGGCGACGAGGTGCCGATCATTCGCGGTGCCGGCAAGCCGGCCTACGATAGCCCGGCCGACCCGGCGAAGAACAAGTGCATCGGCGACCTGCTCGATGCCGTCGATGCGTATATCCCGGAGCCGGTCCGCGAGCTCGACAAGCCGTTCCTGATGGCCATCGAAGACGTGTTCTCGATCGAAGGCCGTGGCACCGTGGCCACGGGTCGTATCGAGCGTGGCCTGGTGAAGGTGGGCGACGAAGTCGAGATCATCGGCCTCAAGGAAAAGGCCGAGAAGACGACCGTCACCGGCGTGGAGATGTTCAAGAAGGTGCTCGACAGCGGACAGGCCGGCGACAACGTCGGCTGCCTGCTTCGTGGCGTCGCCCGCGAGGGCATCGAGCGCGGTCAGGTGCTGGCCAAGCCGGGCTCGATCAAGCCCCACAAGAAGTTCGAGTGCGAGGTGTACGTGCTGTCGAAGGAGGAGGGTGGCCGTCACACGCCGTTCTTCGCCGGCTATCGGCCGCAGTTCTACTTCCGCACGACCGACGTGACGGGCACGGCGAAGCTGCTCGGCGGCGTCGAGATGTGCTCGCCGGGCGATAACGTGAAGATGGAAGTCGAGCTGATGGTGCCGATCGCGATGGACGAAGGCGTGCGGTTTGCCATCCGCGAGGGCGGCAAGACCGTCGGCTCGGGCGTCGTGACCAAGATCCTTGACTGATGGAGTCCGGGGTCGCGGCCCCGGAGAGACGAAGCCCGGGGTTAGCGCCCCGGCATGATGCGACAACTGCGAGCGCGGGGTCCCGGGCAGCCGGGGCCCCGCCTCACAGGGGCGTAGCTCAACTGGCAGAGCGCTGGTCTCCAAAACCAGAGGTTGCGAGTTCGATCCCCGCCGCCCCTGCTCGTGAGACCGGAGAGAAACATGGCAGGTACTTCGGAACGACAAGTCGAAGGCGGTGGACTGTGGAGCGAGCTCCTCAGTTTTTCCGTCTACAAGAGGAGCCAAGGCCGCGTGACCAGGCAGGTCACCTTCGCGGTCGTGGCCCTGACGTGCGCCGTCGCCGCCTGGAGGCTTTCGCAGTTGCTTCCGCTGTGGTTTGCTCCGTCGGGATCGACATCCGCTGGGCAGGATCTCGGCGTTGTCCGCTTTCTCGTCCCCGGGATCGTGCTGGCGGTCGGGGCGTGGTTCGCGTTTCGCGCCGTCAACGTGCCCCGGTTCGCCGACTTCCTGATCGCCGTCGAATCGGAGATGGCGAAAGTGTCGTGGCCGACCACCGACGAGGTGATCCGCAGTTCCGTCGTGATCATCTTTCTGATGTTCGCGCTCGCCGGCATTCTGGCGGCGTACGATCTTTTCTGGTGGTTCGTGCTTCGATTCCTGCAGGGAATCGGCTGACCATCACTCGTTCAACTCTTCTCACACGGTTTTGACCAATGAGCCATTCACCCGACGATCCCACCGACATCAACCAGCCGCCGGTCGATGAGACCGTCCTGTCGGCCGCCGCCGCCTCCGTCGATGCCGACGACGAGGACGACGACGCTCCGGCCGAACTGGCCGATCCGTTTTCCGGCAGCGAGGATGCCGCGCCGGTTTCGATGGCAGACGGCGACGACGACGATAAGAAGCCCGTCGGCGACAAGCACTGGTACATCCTCAAGGTGCAGAGCAATCGGGAGGACTCGATCCGCGAGGCCCTGATGCGACGGATCGCCATGCAGGGCATGGGGGGGTGGTTTGGCGACGTCATCGTGCCCAAAGAGCAGGTCACCGAGTTCAAAGGCGGCAAAAAACGCGTGGTCTGGCGAAAGCTCTACCCCGGGTACATCCTGGTGAACATGATCTTGAATGACGAAACGTGGTATCTCGTCCGGGAGACCGGCGGCATCGGCGACTTCACCGGGTCGGGCGGTCGGCCCAGTCCGATGCTGCCGCAGGACGTCGCCAAGCTTCTCAACAAGGCCGAGAAGAAGGCCGACGAGGCTCCGCGGCTGAAGATCGCGTTCAAGAAGGGCGACCGGGTGAAGATCAACGAGGGCACGTTCGAGAACTTCGAAGGCGAGGTCGAGGCAATCGACGAAGCCAACGGGCGGGTCACCGTGATGCTCAGCATCTTCGGCCGTTCCACCCCGGTGGACATCGAGTATTGGCAGATCGAGACGGTATGACCGTCTGATCGCGAGCCGCGAGACAAGACAACCAGGCAGGAATTCGGAAGGCAGGAATCGAACGATGGCAAAGCAGATGGTCGGACAGGCAAAGTTTCAGGTGCCGGGTGGACAGGCCACTCCCGCCCCTCCGGTGGGCACGTCGCTCGGCCGGTTCGGCATCAACCTCGGCCAGTTCGTGCAGCAGTTCAACGACCGCACCCGGGAGGCCGCCGGCATGGCGATTCCCGTGGTGGTGACGGTCTACAACGACCGCTCATTCGACTTCATCACGAAGAGTCCGCCAGCGGCCGCCCTGCTCAAGAAGGCGGTCGGTCTCGCCAAGGGGTCGGGCGTTCCCAACAAGGACAAGGTCGGCAAGGTCACCAAGGCTCAGCTCGATGAGATCGTCCGTCTCAAGGCGGCCGATCTCAATGCCCGCGATGCGGAGCATGCCCGCCGCATGATCGAAGGCACCGCCCGCAGCATGGGCATCACCGTCGAGGATTGAGCCGTCTCGATCCCGCTCACCCGTTCATTCACCAGCAGTTCTTTCAGAGGATTCCAGTCGTGCCCCTCACCAAACGCATGAAGGCGGCTCACGCCGTCAAGCCGAAGTCCGACGCCGCCCTGCCTCTCGCGGAAGCGGTGGCGGTGCTGAAGAAGTTTCCGCCGACCAAGTTCGACCAGACCGTCGAGATCCACATCCGCCTCGGCATCGACCCCAAGCAGGCCGACCAGATCATCCGTGGATCGCTGTCGCTGCCGCACGGTATCGGCAAGGCCAAGCGGGTGGTGGTGTTCGCGAAGGGCAACCTCGCCGACGACGCCAGGGCGGCGGGGGCCGAGGAGGTAGGCGCCGACGACCTTGCCAAGAAGATCAAGGAAGGCTGGACGGATTTCGACGTCTGCATCGCAGCCCCCGACATGATGGGCCTCGTCGGACCGCTCGGAAAAGTGCTCGGACCCCGTGGCCTGATGCCGAGCCCCCGGGCCGGCACGGTGACGGCCGACATCAAGAAGACCGTCGGCGAGTACAAGGCCGGCAAGGTCGAATTCCGCAACGACCCCACCGGCATCGTGCACGCGGTCGTCGGCAAGGCGAGCTTCGATGCCGCCAAGCTCGTCGACAACATCCGGGCCTTCATCGACTACATCGTTTCCCTGCAGCCGTCGAGCGTTCGCGGCCAATACATCAAGAGCATCTCGATCTCGGCGACGATGACGCCGGGCGTGATGGTCGCCGCCTGACCGCTGCCGTTTCCAACCAGTCCCATCTTTCGCCCCCAGCCATACCGCCCCGAGCGACTACGTTATGAGCAAGCTAATCAAAAACATGCTGACCGATGACCTCAAGACTCGCCTCGCCGACGTGGGTGACGTGATCGTCGTGAGCCTCGGCAAGCTCGACGCCATCAAGACCTCGCAGCTCCGGCAGACGCTGCGAAAGAAGAAGATCAACCTGCAGATGATCAAGAACAGCCTCGCCAGACGGGCGACGCTCGGCACGCCGCTGGCGCCCGCCTTCGAAAAGACCGAAGGAATGCTGGCGATCGCCTGGGGTGGCGAAGACGTGGTCGATCTGGCGAAGGAGCTTGACCGGCTTTCCGGCGTCAAGGACTTCGAAGGCTTCGAGTGCCGCGGCGGCGCCCTTGACGGCAGCCGCCTGGACGCTGCTGACGTCAAGAAAGTCGCCAAGTGGCCGACACGGTCCGAGCAACTGTCGCTGCTCTCCGGGCAGATCATCGGCCTGGCCTCCACGCTGGCCGGCCAGATCGTCTCGGCCGGCGGCACGCTGGCAGGGCAGATTTCGTCCCGCGTGGACGACCTGGAAAAGGCCGGCGGCGACGCCCCGGCCGCCTGAGCCGGCTCGGCCCCAGGGTGGCTCCGCCGGATTTTTCCCG
>JBIIOL010000043.1:0-12194 GCA_044336965.1 Pirellulales bacterium
CCAGAGCGGCGCGCTGTCGTTCGGGGCACCGCGGATGCCGCCTGGGCCGGTCACGTCGGTGAACTGATGCCGCTCGATGATCCGCCACTCGCGTCCATCCCATTCGGCGAGCACGCCGGCATCCTCCGGCTTTTCCGGCGGCAGTGCGGCGAGATACTCGCGTGGTGCGTCCTTGCCCACGGCCGCCTCGCCATTGTTGCTGATCACGACGCGGCCCTGGGCCGTGTAGCCCCCCTTGCCGTGCCAGCCCGGCACTGGCTTAGAGAACAACTTCTTCACGGCAAGCGAGTGGACGTCGACCTCGTAGATCGCTCCCTCCATGTCATAGAAGTAGACGAGGTTGGCCGGGTCGGTGAGATGCCGCATCACCGCCGTCATGCGTCCCACGAGTTGGGTTTTCACGTCGCACGCTCGTACGGTGCCCTTCGCGTCGATGAAGTAGGGTCCGATGATGAGCTGCTGCGACTCCTCGTGGATCATGCGGTTGGCATGCGTGCCGCCGACGCTCTCAGGCCGCACGTCGAGGCTCATGTCTGGGCCGACGGCGTAGAGCTTGTCGCTGCTGCCCTTGGTGGAGTGCGGCGGGTAGGTGAGAAACCAGAGTCTGCCCGCCCAGGGCACGACGGCACCGATGCCACACTCGCCGTTGCTCGCGAATGCGCCCGTGCCGTTGAAGGCCGCCAGATGCGGGTAGATGCCGCTGATCTCGAGCGGCGCGGCGGACGACGTGCTGGTCTGAATGTCGGTCTGGATCGCCGTCTGGCCGGCAGCCTCAAGCGCGGCTACTGCCAAGGTGAGGCAGGCGGCGGCCAGCGTGCCGTAGCTATAAAACCGTCGACGGCCCTGTTGATCGGGCATGGGAGCGTCTCCTTCGGGTGGATACGCCAAAAAACATACTGGGCGTCTCACTCGCCTGCAATCTTCCACTTGCCCCAGAGCTTGGGCGTGAGCTCTGCCTCGCTCGGCACGTCGGCGGTGATCGCCGTCGCCTTGTTGGCCCAATAGACCCGCTGTGTCGTCTGGCCGTTGGCCCCACGGAGCACGCCAATGTCGGCCCTGAACGTCTCGCCCAGCTTCGGCTGCCACGCGAGCGCCGAAAGCGGCACCGAGAACTCATAATTCCCGGCGTTGTCCGTGGCGAGCGTGACGGAGCTGCTCACGTCGTCGACGACGTCGATGTTCACCGTTCGCCACGGGCTGCTGAACGGCACCGGCTGCTTCGTGCCCAGCACCTTCGCCCGGTAGACGAGGGCCAGTGGTTTGTCCTTCACGCGGGTCACGAGCAGCCGCAGATCGCCCGGCGCGGGGGCTGTGCGGTCGGCCGGCGCGGTCGCATCCGTGGCCAGCATGATGTCGAGGCAGCCGCCGTGCTTGAATGGTGCATTGGCCGTTTCGCCTGAATTCGCGAGGAGGTTCTTCTCGGTCGTCCGCCAGGCGGCGTAGAGATGATTGCCGCTTACTGCGGCCGCGGCAGTCACCTCATAGGGCCTCGAGTCGCTGTTGAAATTCGCCCTCACGCCGCGGCGGTCGATGGCTGCCCAGTCGGTCGTCGCAGGCCAGTCGTCGAGCTTGCCATCGACGGTGGGCGGCGCGGAACGCAGCGGTACCGACAGGATGCCGCTGCCGCGCTCGGCTTGCCGTTTCGCCTCGGCCCTTGCAAACCAGTCGGCGGCCTTTCCGAGATCGTCGGCCGTGACCGAGAGCGTGGTCTCTGGGATCGCTTTCAGCGAGTCGAGGCCATCGACGCGGACGAGGCTCGTCCGTGCGCCGTCCACGAGAAACACCTTCCCGTCAGCCGTCTGCGTGATGCTCGGCCAGAAGTTCTCGTCATGGAGCGAGACGTCGGTCACGTCCATGTTTCGCGTGGCAACCGGCGCGGACCAGTTGGGCCGCAGACGGATGTCGTGAAAGAAGGTGCCCACGAAAAGACCGTCGGCCGTGAAGAGATACATGTTGCCCATGTTGCCGTTGATGCAAAACATCGGCCCGAGCGGACCCTGCACCCAGCCGCCGAGCAGCCGTGTGTGGCCCACCACCATGCCGGGCCGGTCGGGCACGGCCGCCTCGTGGCTGGCATGCAGCCCTGGCCAGGGGCTCGGATAGCTCCAGCGTGGCGCGCCCTTGAACATGCCGCCCAGGCTGGCGGGCGAATAGGGAGCCATCGCGTTGGTGGCGATCGTCCAGCCGCCCGGCTCGGCGAGCGCCTGATTGCCGCCGCTCGACGCTGTCGGGTTGGCCGGAGGCCCGAGCGTCTCAGGGTTCGCGATGTCATACCGCGGCAGGCCGCTGGCATCGATCGTGGCGGCAAACCGTGCCGCCTTGTCGCCGGACTGCGCGATTACGAACGACAGGTCGTTCATCACCGTCACGCCCCGGGTGCGGCCAGCCGCAAACTGCACCTCGTCGGGCTGGGGCAGGCCATCGCCGCTTGCGTCGCTCCAGGCAAACGTCGCCTGCTTCTCTGGCGGCGGTGAATCCTTGTCGGGCGTCGTGCCCTCGGGCCAGCGGCCACGAAACGCTTCGCCACGCAGCACGGGCCAGGCATGGGCACTGCCCAGGGCCGCGACGAGTTTTACTCCGGCGTCGTCGTCGACCCAGATGAAGGAGACATCGTCGCCATTAGTCGGTGCGTGCGTGTAGCAACTCGTGAAATAACGCCGCGATGGTTTTACGGCGGCATTGGGTTTCTCGGCAGCGTCGGGGTACAGCGGCGTGTCGGGCGAGAATGGGCCGTAGTGGGCCGCGAGCAGAGGATTATCGTTCCGCGAGAAGACGCGGACGAGTTGGTCGGTGCCCTTCTCCCAATCGAGCTTGAACTCCAGGCCCTTGTAGAAGAATCGGTTGCGGTCCTGCGGGTCGAGCGTGCCGCCACCGCCGTATTCGGTTGGCCCATAGAAGGCCCGCGCGAGTGTGCCATCGGCCGACCAGACCGAGACTCGCCGCGGATGATCATCGGCCTCGGCCATCCAGACGCGGCCCTGCGAGTCGACGGCGAGCCCATTGGGGTTGTTCATGTGCAGCGGCTCGTAGGGGCCGGTCGCCGGTTTTCCGGCTTTGCCGATCGCAGCCAGCCGCTTGCCCGCCGCCGAAAAAGTCTTTACCTGATGCGAATCGCCGCGGTCGCTCACGAGGATGTTTCCCTGGGCGTCGACCGCCACGTGCCGCGGGTCGTCGAGCTCGGTTGAGAGAACGGTCTCCGGCATTCCGCCCAGCGTCGCAAACCGCACGAGCTTTTGGCCCGAGAGCGCGAGCAGCCGTCCCTCGGCGTCAAAGCAGAGCCCGCGAGGATTGTCGAGCGGAATCCGCGAGGCGATCGTGCCGCCCGCCACATCGACGACGAGCAGCTCGTTTTGCCGCACGAGCGACGCGACGATCTTCCCGTCGCGGGCAGCGATGCCGCCGAGCAGCCATGTCTTGTTGCCCCCTTCGAAGCCCTCAATCTTCGGCGGCGACGAGTTGGGCTTGCCGTTCTTGCCGCGCTCGTCCTCAGTACCAAATTTCTCCTTGAGAACGGCCTTGTCGGCGAGAGCCTTCGTCTTGGCCGTGAGCCGGAGTTCCCCCTCCCACAAGCTGCCGACATAGCAGAGATGATCGGCCACAGCCTTGGGGCCCAGATCGACGGCGAGCGTGGGTGCGCCGGTCCATGTGCCGCCCGCCCAGTGTTGCCCGCCAATCTTCGTACCGTCCTCGCGAATCCACTGCAGCCCGTGGCCGCCTTCGGCGACCGAGGCCCCGATGAAGATGAGCGGCTGGCCATCGGCCGTCCGTGAGCCGGGCACTGCCGCGATGCTCGTCGGCGGCGTGTGCGTCGTCAGCCAGCAGCCGGTGTTGTCGGCGGTCGGCCAGGCGGGCTTGCCGGCCGAATAAATGCTGAACTCATAGTGGAGCTCGAGCGGCTTCCGCCAGAGGCCGCGGACCTTGTACTCGCCGGGGTCGACCGGCCGCGTCGGGATGGAAAAGAGCCCGTGGCGGGCGGCGTCGGGATCGCGCAGGAGGTCGTCGCTGCCGTCCCACCAGGCCGTGTTCTCACCGGCCGGAAACGGCGTCTCACTGACGAGGTTGCGGATACGGTTTCCGTTTGTGTCTTCAATCACGAGCGTGACGACGCCCGGCTCTGGCAGCGTGAACTTCACCGGAATCGGCGGCGGCTCCTCGACCGACTTCGGCAAGACGAGGCTCGCGACCGCGGCGTCGTCGGCCACCACCGAGAAGGCCATCACCTCGCCCAGCCAGACGCGTCGGCCATCCTTGATCTTGCCCTCGATGTGCGGATGCTGCTGGCCCTGCGGGGCCTTCGTGACCCGCAGGCGGATGGCCCGCGTCGTCACCGGCTTTTCAAAAGGAAGAAAACTCGGCGCGAGCACGAATGGGTAGAACGACTGCAGATCGCTCCGGGCTGCGACCTTTCGCCAGCTTTTGTCGGCCGCCTCGCGGACGATCTCGTCGGCACTGCCTGTGAACGCATCGACCTCGACGGCCGAGAACCCGGTCCAGAGCAGGCCAAGGCCTGAAAGCGTGACGGGCTTGGGCCAGGTGAGCGTGATCACTTCTGGCCGCTCTGACGACACCGCGACCGCCGCGCCGTCCTCGCCGTTGTCCCACGCGCCCCAGCTGTCGTGTCGCTCGTTGACGAGCTTCGCGCTCTTGTCGTCGCGGCCGGCGGTCTGTGGAAAAGCCTGCGGGGCGACGTTGGCGAACCGTTTCGGCACGAGTAGCACGCCGCTGAGTTGCCCCGACATTTCGCGATCGCCGGGGCTCGGCTCGTGGCTGAACCGCAGGGCCCGCGTGGTCGTGCCGGCTGGCAAGAGCCACGACGCATAGCCGCCCTCGCCGACTGGCTGCCGGCCGGTCTCGCCGACACCCGGTCGGCCTGCATCACCATCCGTGATCCGCTCGGCGGGGATCCACTGCGAGTCGTCGGCCAGGTCGCCGGGATACGAAGCCTCAGGCTTGAGCACGCTCAGCCGGCCGCCGCCGCAGACGAGCACGCTGCCGATCGGAATGCTTTTCGTAAAGCCGATCCGCAGGTGTCGCGACCCCGCAGCCCGGCCGAGGCCAAAGCGGATACCGTGAAGGGATTTGGGGTGTTTGCCGTCGGTCAAGACGACCGCAGCCGGGCCATCCTTGGCCTGCTCAGGCGAGACGGGCGTCTCCTTGCCGTCGACCCACTGGGCAAACGCGGCCGCATCGAGCAGTTTCGCATCGACGGGGCCATCGGGGGCGGCGGCTTTCGGGGCCGCGCCGACTGCCGACAGGATCAACAGGGCGGCAAAGAACGATCGATAGACTGACATGGTGGTCCTCCGCAGGAGATGAGCCTAACGACCGCTGATCACGCGCGAAAAAGGAGGCGGTCACTGAGTTGCAGCACCACCGCTGACCAGCGGGAGATCGATCGTGTTACGGCCACTGCGGACCTCTTGCTGCAACTGCGACTGTTCGTTGTACATCTTGGGCACTCGCTCCGACCCAACGGTGCCGTCCGGCTTCGTATACGCCGTCGTCACCCGCACCGTATGCATGCCCTGCTCCGCCCCTTTCTGTTTGTACGTATACGCGAGTTCGTAGACGCCGTCCGCATTGGTCTCACCTTTCGATGGCCGACCGTTCGTCGGCAGAAACATGACCTGCGCTTCGGACAGGGGGATGCCGTCGAGTGTCACCCGGCCGGTCACCGGCGACACGTTCTGATAGCCCGGGCGACAGCCGTAGCCCCCGCTCGCCACGATCGCCACGACGCACGCCATGGGCATCAGCGAGGTCGGGCGGCACAGTCCGATGTGGCGGAACACTCAGTAGTCTCCCAGGAGTTGACCGTCGTTACGATCGACCAGCCGCTCGTAGACGCTGTCGATGACGATGGAGGTGGGGTGAGCGTCGGGCTTGGTGTCGATCGTTTCGTTGATGAATCTGACTGATCCGTCCAGGAAAAGCATCTGGGCTCCTCCGGGGTGGTAGCTCGAAGCCGCCTGTCGGCAATTGACACCGAACTCGTTCACGACGAACTGCGCCGTCCCAAGCGTGTCGTAGGAAACGTCCTGGTGATGATTGGCGTTCGCTGATCCTGGCCACGACGCCGCGTGGCAGAGCTGTGTCCCCAGTTGGTAGACCCGCTCGCTCACAGCGAGCGTTTTGCTCGTGCCATCGGTAATGTCCTTGAGACGACGTTTGGTGTCGATCGCCAGGGCGCCTTCTCCCTCTTGATCAGTTCGTGAGCTGAACCTTTTCAAAGTTACCGACTTCGTGAGGCCCATCGCGACGTAGTTCGTCATGCCGTGGTTCGCCGTAGCGGACGAGAAGGTCCAGTTGTGCTGGAAGATGCGGGGGCCGGTCATGTCGGACGGACAGGCAAACCCACTGATGTAGACGCCCACGTTGTTAGCCACCTGGTCAAGCTCGATCCCCTCGGAGATTCGCAGCCTCGCGTAGAGATCGTCCCGCTCCATGTAGGGCAGGAGCATGGCGGCCCAACCCCAGCCCGGAGTGTTCGTGTGCGCTGGCTTCGTCACCCATGACGCCGTGTAGCCGACGGGCGGTAGTCTCACACCGGCGGGCAGAAACGACCTCGCGTCGTGATGGTTGTTGAGGGCCAAGCCGATCTGTTTGAGATTGTTTTGACAGGCGCTGGCCCGCGCCGACTCCCGGGCCGCCTGCACGGCAGGCAGAAGCAGGCCCACCAGTGTGCCGATGATCGCGATCACCACGAGCAGTTCGACGAGCGTAAATGCCCGACGGCGCTTGCGATCTCCTGCCCCGAATGCCACGCGGCCAATGCCCATAACACACCTCCCCATAAAAAAAGAACGATCACGGAGGATTATAGTCGAACCTCCCCCCCTGTTGGAAAGCCGGGGACACCGGTTTTGTTGGGCGATCCCGGATCTGCATGACATGCGGGACGGTGTCTCCCCCCGGAGTCCCCCGGCTTCTGCCGGAGACTTCTTGTCGACTTCTTGTCGTTGGCGAAAGATTATCGTCGTCCCGCCGGCTTGGGCGCGGAGGTTTTCTCCGGGTCGCCCTGAAGGTCGCCGAGCAGGTCGTCCAGACGGGAGGTGACGACCTCGTCCCGCTTGTCGCGGAGCCGCACGATCTGCCGGTCGTACCATGCCGCGGACCGCTCTTTCCTGATCGAGAGGTGCTCGGCCCGGGCGTCGAGCTCCGCGTTGACCGCTTTACGGAGTTGGGGCTCGATCTTCGACCGGTCCTTCTTGCCGCCGGCGATCCAGCGGGCGACGAGCAGGTCGACCTGAGCTCGCGCCTGCCAGGCCCGTAGGCCGGCCTCGTAGAGCCGCTCGTCCTTCGACTTCTCGGCCTCCAGCGAAAGCACCTTGCGGTCGAGCTCCGCCAACGCCTCGGCGTACTCCTCGGGCTTCCGCTTCGCGAGGTGCGCGAGCAGCTTCGCAAGCTCCGGCTGGTTCTTCTCGACGAAGGCAAGCACCCGTTGTTCACGGGCCGTGCGGTCGGCCGTTCCGGCGTTGGCGGAGCCCGCCGCCGGTGCGGCGGCAGGCTCCGCGGTCGCGGTCGTGACGTCGATCATGAGCAGGGCAGCCACGATCGAAAGGGCGGTGGCGATCTTCATGATTTGGCTCCTTGTTCAACGCCTTGTTCGGCTGTTTGTGCCACGGCGGATCCGGTTGGTGGTTGCCATGTCGGCTGGTCTTGCGGGGGCGTGTCTCTGGTTTAGCTCTCGTCCGGGCTTGCCGTGCTTGAGGCCTCGTCAGAGAGGGCGGCCACGAGCCAACGGGGGGGCGGTGCGACCGCGGATGCCGGGTCGTCGCCATCGGCCGCGGCGTCGGCTGTCTCCGCATCCGTCCCGCCCTGTCCCCGCTGCGGTTCACGCTGCAGTTCCATCCACCGGGATGCCAGAAGATCGAGTTCGCCTACGCGACGGGGCTCGTTTCGCGGCGGGCCGGTCACGAGGAGCCCAACGACGGCCGCCGCAAGCAGGCCGCCAGCGATCGCCATCGCAGCCCGCCGCATGCTCCGCGATCGCCGCAGTTCCGGGTGGGCCGTCACTAGCGGACCTCCCGGCACCGCCTCGGCCGCCGTCGCGGGATCCTGTTGTATCCCGGGCTTGGCGATCTGACCGGCGGAAGCGAGCCGCATCGTCGCACCCTCGAGCCGCAGGTACGTGGCGAGCGTTCGCCGGGCCGCGGGCGAGGCGGCGAGCCGTTCGGCGAGATGCCGCTGTTCGGCCTCGTCGAGATCGCCGTCGAGATGCCGGGTGATCAGGTTGTCGAGTTCGCGGTCTGGCGGCTCGGCCGAACTTCCGTCCGTGGGATCCGTGAGGTTCATCGTGACATTCCCCGTGGGTGCGTCATCTTCGATTGCACACAGTCGTACAGGAGCCTGCGGGTCCGCGACAACGACCGCTGCACGGCCGCGGCGGACCTGCCGACCGCCGAGGCAATGTCATCGAACGAGGCGCGGACCTCGTACCGCATGGCGACCATCCGCCGGGAGGTTTCCGGAAGCCGGCTCGCGCAGTCCTTCAGGGCTTCGAGCTCCCGCTGTCGCTCGACGGAGTCGGTGGTGTCCTCGTCGAATGCGCGATCGATCTGCTCCAGAAGCTCGGGCTCCGTCGGCGCGAAGCGGGCGGCACGCCCTTTCGCCCGCAGATAGTGCAGGGCCTGCCGCCGGACGATCTCCTTTGCCCAGGCGCGAAAATCACGCACCGGCTCCGCACCAGAGCCGTCGGCGTATTGCATGACGACGACAGCCGCGTTTTGGAAGATCTCCTCCGCCGCGTCGAGATCCCGAACCATGGCCATCAGGTAGGCCATGAAGTCGGATTGGTGCCGCAGCAGGTCGCGAATCAGCTGGGGATCGCTCATGGGAGGAGACGCCGGGTTAAGGGCTCTTGGTTGGATTATGGGGCGTTCGGTCCGAGGGCGTGCGTTCGGCGCCGGCGGACCGCGCCGAGGGCTCCGCGAGGGGAGCCCCCGGCAGCGGTGCTGCCGGCTGGCCCGGGCTAGGCGGCCTTGCCGCGGCCACCGGCATTCTTGCCGTTCTTGATCCGCGTGTCGCCCTGGGCCTCCTGCTTCCGCTCCTTCTTCACCGCGTTCTTGTTAGCGGCCTTCGCCTTGACTTTGGCAGCAGGCTCTGCCTTGAACTTGGCAGCGGGCTTTGCGGTCGTCTTCTCCATCGACTGGCCCATGACTGGGGTCGAGGAGTTGCTGCCGGACTTCTCGGCCGCATGGGCCAGGCTCAACGGACCGGCGACCGCCACCAGCACCATCACCGCCACCATCATCACTACCTGGGATCGAATCGTCTTCATCACGCACTTCCTTTCGCAGAAAAAGCACCTGAGTCCGTCGCCGACGGTGTCGGCTCCTGCGTCCTCACCATCCAAGTACCGATCTCCGCCGGAGCAGACAGAAAAATTGTTCAGGCCTATCTTCCGTCCAGTGGCGAGGCCGAGCGACCCACACGGGCCAAGACCAGTAGCACGGGTGACCCAGGAATGGTGGTCGGAGAATGGCGGTATGATCGTGCGAGCCACCCGCGAGATATTCCCAACCGATGGAACCAGTTTCCATGAACGAGCCGTCTCCCGTGCACCGCATTCTCGTCACTCTCATCGCCCTGCTGCTTGCGCCGATCGCCGTGATCCACGCCGCCGACTCCGCAACGTTCCTGCCGACAGACTGGAGCCCCAAGGCCGCCGCCGACGCGGTTCTTGCGCGGCTTGTCCGGGTTTCCTCGCCGCAGGTGAAAGGGGCACACGATGCGGAGTTCGTCTGCGTGGGCGACCGGGCCTACGTCGTCGAGCACGACAACGACGTCGCGCCCGGCCACGGCGCTGGCAAGGCGATGTACTGCGTGCTTACGGTGGTGAACCTGAAGACGCTCGAGGTGGAGAAGACGCACCTGCTGGCGAAGGCGGGCCAGGCCTTCACGAACGTCACCCTGCCGGACGCGGAGATGTTTGTGCCCCGCATCGTCCGCAAGGACGAGCACACGCTGCGGTGCTACTTCTGCAGCCAGCCGGCCAAGGAACAGGCGGTGACCTGGTATCGTGACTTCGATCTGCGCACGCAGGCCTTCACGGACAGCATCCACAAGGCGAAGCTCAAGACCGCCGCCGGCGTGTTCGACATGGAGCCGCGGCACTTCCACGCCGACGCCGCGGCCAAGGGATTCGCGAAGCCCGCGGTCAACCGCGGCCTCTACATCTTCGACTCGTTCAAGGAGTTCGACGGCCGCCGCTACGTCGCGATCAACGACTTCGAGGGCAGGCAGAACGCGCTGGCCGTGCTGCTCGACGACTTCGCGACCTTCGAGATCGTTGGCCACTACAACGAGCCGCAGTCGGAGCAATTGAGCGAGTCGGCGGTGAACCGCCTGCCCGACGGCACATGGATGGCGATCTGCCGCAACGACAAGGGCAACTACCAATTCACGACCAGCAAGGACGGAAAGACGTGGTCCGTCGGCAGGCCGAGGCCCTTCGTGCCCAACGGCCTGAACTCGAAGCCCACGTTCGACCGTTTCGGCGGCGTCTACTACCTCGGCTGGCAGGAGAACACCAAGGTCGCGGACTGCGGCCGCAGCGTGTTCAACGTGGATGTCTCCCGCGATGGCGCAACATGGGAGCGAAAGTATCGCTTCGAGTCTCCGCATTCGTTCCAGTATCCGACGTTCCATGAGAACGAGGGCACGATCTGGCTCTCCGTCACGCAGAGCGACCACAAAGGGACGAGCGATCGGATCATGTTCGGCAAGCTGGAGGATGGTGCGAAGGTGGGAACGCGAGTCGGCGCCACTTCTGCAGCCACGAGCGTCGCCAAGCCCGACGGTGACGCGCATGCGTTGCCAGCTCGAAAAGTCTTCGCGCACTACATGGTGTGTTGCCCGACCGTAGGCGGCTCAGCGACGCTCGACGACTACAAGCATGAAATCGAGGAGGCGCAGAAGCGAGGTGTCGACGGCTTTGCGCTCAACTGTGGCAACTGGGAGAAGCGTGAGCCCCACTATAAAGCCCGTACGCTCCTGATGTATGAAGCCGCGAAGCAGCTGGGCACCGGCTTTGAGCTGTTCATTTCACTCGATGGCGAGGCGATGGCCGAGCTCCGAGACGTCGTCCGCGCGCTGAAAGATCACCCCAACCAGTTTCGCCACGACGGCAGACCGGTGCTCTCAACGTTCGGGGGGCAAGGCGGCGACGACCATGCGGGAGGCAGAAACCTCATCCGCGTTGCGCACGACGAGGGCACGTTCTTCGTGCCCTACTACTACCCACGGCCGAACATCACCGAGCTGCCCAGCGAGGCGCACGTCGCGCAGCTCACTCGCGACTTTCCAGACCTCGATGGCTATTTTTATTTCGGCGGGGCCGGCACCGGCGAGCAGATCGCCCATTGCAACACGATCCACGCGAAAGCCTGGCTGGGCCTCGGCAAGGTCTTTATGGCGGGCATCACGCCCTCCTATCGGGCCAATGGGGGCAATTTTCGCTGCTTCGAGACGCGCGGCTTCGAGGGCATGGCACGGGAGTGGGAATCCGCCATCCGCAGCGGCGCGACATGGGTGGAACTGGTGACGTGGAACGACTGGAACGAGTCGTCATATCTCTCGCCATTTGGTGAACCGGCCGATACGTCGCTCTGGAAGGGGCATTTTGGCCCGAAGATGCTCTCGCACGCCGCCTATCTCGATGCCAGCCGCCATTACATCGAGTGGTTCAAGACCGGCACCCCGCCGGCGATTGTCGAAGACCGGCTGTTCTATTTCTATCGCCTGCATCCGGCGAGCGTGCCCGTCACCGTCAATGCTGCGGATGAGTCGAAGGGTCGAGGTCGACCGCAGGGCGCCGATGCGCTGCTCGATCATCTGTTCGTGACGACGTTCCTGACCGCGCCTGCACAGCTCACGCTCCAGAGTGGTACGACGTCAAAGACTTTCGATCTGCCGGCGGGTGTGCATCACGTCTCGATGCCGTTTGCACCGGGCACACAGCGATTCGTCTTGCAGCGCAACGGTGCATCCATCTTCGACAAGACGGGCGAACACGAGATCAGCGCTACCGACGGTGCGAGCCGCTTCAACACCTTTTCAGGCAGCGCGACACGCTGAGCCGCTGAAGGCACTCACGGCCGAAACAGGAACTCGTTCGAGTTGAAGGCCGCGCGGCAGACGGTGTCGAGCCCCTCGGACCGCAGCGCGTCGAGGCAGGCCTGCCGCTCCGCTTG
>JBIIOL010000626.1:0-3563 GCA_044336965.1 Pirellulales bacterium
CGCCGTGCCACCCTCCCGCACCATCCGCGCGGTCATCGACGCGAGGCCGGGAACATCGGCCGGATCGAGCGACGCCCCGCCCTTGAAGGTGACGACGAGATTCACGAGGGGAAACTCGCGGGACGGTGCCAGATAGACGACCGTGCCATCGGCCAGCGTGCGGCGAAACGTGCTCGCGTCGGGCGGCTCGAACGCGAGCGGCGCAAAGGCGATCTCTTCGGGCCGTGCGGGGATGCCCGCGGCCACCGTCCCGCCGGCCGGAGCCGATGGTGTCGTCTTCGGCGCCGCAGCAGCCGCCGGCTTCGCTGCCGCGGGCGGCTCCGAACGTGCGCCGCTCCGAGGTGCGAAGAGCACCAGCCCCGTCACACCGATCGCCAACAGAATTGCCATAACCCGCATGTTCATAAATGTGCCGCCTGTTCCTTCGCTTCTTTCTTCGCTTACTTCTTCTCTGCCGCCGCCCGACGGTAGACCGCCACGCTGCGGTTGGCCGGCGAGAAATACTTGTTGGCCACGCGCTTGATGTCAGCAGCCGTGACCGCCTCATACTTCTTCGGCCCCTCGTTGATCTCCTGCCAATCGAGCAACTGCTCGAAGAAGGCCAGCTGGACGAGGAGCGACATGTTGTTCTCGAGCCGCCGATAGTTGCCGGCAGCCACCCGGTTTTTCACCTTGCGGAGTTCACGCTCCGGCACCTCCTCGGCCTGCAGCTTCGCCAGTTCCTCATACCAAGCCTTCTCGAGCAGCTCGGGCGTCGCATCGCCGCGGGTCTCGGCCTCGAAGGAAAAGAGTCCGGCGTATTTGCGAGTGTCGGAGGCGGTCCGCGCCGACCCCGCGATCGCCCGGCCCTCCACCAGCCCGGTATAGAGCCGGCCGGTCCGCTCGTTGAGGAGTTCGGAGAGCATGTCGAGCGGATAGCTGTCGATATGGCCGGCGGGCACCGTGTGGTAGCGGACCTCGACGGCCGGTGGCACGTCCCCCTCGGCGTTCATCCGCTGCTCGGCGATCTGGTCGACCTCCAGGGTCACGACCGGCGGAGCCGGCTTCGTGCCTGGATCGAGCCGCGAGAAATACCGGGTGATGAAGGCCTTCGCCGCCACGGGATCGAAGTCGCCCACCACGATGCCAAACAGGTTGCCGGGACGGTAGTAGATGTTCCAGTAATCCATCGCCTGCTCGAAGGTGTAGCTGTTCAAATCGCTGGGCCAGCCGATGACCGGCCACGCATAGCCGCACGACTCCCAGAACATGGCGTCGAACTGCTCCTGGAAGCGGCCCGTGGGCGTGCTATCCGTGCGGAGCCGCCGCTCTTCGTGCACCACATCCCGCTCGGAGTAAAACTCGCGAAACACGCTGTTGTTGAGCCGGTCGCTCTCCATCCATGCCCAGAGCTCCAGCTTGTTGGCAGGCACGGTGATGAAGTAGCAGGTAAGGTCGTGGCTGGTGAAGGCGTTCATGCCGCTGCCGCCGGCCTTGGTGTAGACCTGATCGAACTCGTCCTTCACG
This sequence comes from Pirellulales bacterium, assembly GCA_044336965.1. Taxonomy (GTDB): domain Bacteria; phylum Planctomycetota; class Planctomycetia; order Pirellulales; family UBA1268; genus CAMCQY01. The sequence continues at coordinate 1,507 of JBIIOL010000626.1, forward strand.
ATCGTGGCCGCCTCGGCTCCACCCTCACCGCGGCCCTGCTGGGCGCGGATGAGCGCGTCGAGCCGACCGCGGAGCACCCGCAATTCCTGCGTGTCGTTGGCGGGATCCCAGGCATCGGCGATCTCGCCCCGCTTGAGACGCTCGTACTGCTTCGTCCAGACGATACGGTTGATCTCGTCGCGAACAGCCTTCTGCTCAGCGCGATACTTCGCATCGCGATCGGCATCACGGGTGCCGATCGTGTCGGTCCCCTTGAACATCATGTGTTCGAAGAAGTGGCTGATGCCGGTGATGCCGGGCCGCTCATTGACGCTCCCCACCCGCGCCACCCAGCCCGCGCTCACGACATTGGGCTGATCGCGACGCGGCACGAGCAGAAACCGCATGCCGTTGTCGAGCTTGAACTCCTCGACCGCGACCTGCTGCGCCCGCGCTTCAGGAACCGCGGCCAGCAGAACGCCGCCAGCCAACAGCAGGGAACCGATCAAGGTGATGCGACGAGGGCAAGCGAACATGAAATGGCTCCGGACGGCGGACGGCGAAACGACACCACTTTATACCGCTGGCACCCTCAGACTGACCAATCCAGCTTCTCTCGGCCGGAGGATCCCGTCGCTTGCGCTCAGGGCTTGTATGCGCGGGCCCCGGCGGCGCACCGCAAACGCGTCTGCTCCTAATGCCCGACACCCAGCGCCCACTGCGCGAGCGTGAGCACGATCTCGAACACGATCAACCCCACGATCGCCCACTCCACCCGCAGGGCCCGCCGGTTCTGCAGCAGTTCCAACGCCGTCTCCGCGGTCCGCGAGATGAGGCTGAGCTTGCTGTGCAAGGCCGCAAACCGTTCGCGGATCTCGAACTCGTCGCGGAGCCGCGCCCAGAGCCGCTCGAGCTCCGGGTGGTCCCAGAGCAACTCAGGCGAGTCGTCCACGCGGGTGCCGGCCACGACGCGGTGCTCGGCGAGCAGCGCCCCCCCGAGATTGTGGAGCAGTTCGCCGGCGGCCCTCGCCCCGCGGCCCCAGTGGTCGAGGTTGACCGCGAAGGGCTCGATCCGCTCGAACTGCCGCTCGATCCCTTTCTCGTGGTGTGCCAGGGACACGCTCTTGGCCATGATATCGGCGACGAGCTGCAGCTTCTCGAGTGACACATCGTTGAGCACGAGCGTGTTGTGCTCGATCGTCTCCCTGCCCGCCGGGTCGAGGCGGATGTCGAGCACTTCCGTCTCCCGTTCAACCTGCGGGAATGGCTGCCGGATGTGGGGGGCGATCTGGCGAAGATAGTCCGTGATGCCGGCGGGCGCAGCGTCGAAGAAGACCACTGCACCATAGCGAAAGAGGAAGGCCACGCCGCCACCGGCTGCGGAGCTTGCCGCCAGGGAACCGCCGGTCAGCGAACCGATCAGTTCAACCGCCAGCGGCGCGGCGCCGGTGCGGTCGGTGGAACCGAGCGACGCCAGATCGATGCCGGTGCCGGCCAGCACGGCCTGCGCACAGAAGCTGGCCTGACCACCGCTCGGCAGCCGCGCGACCGTTGCACCCGAGATGGTGTTCGCCTCGTCTGTCATCATCATCTCATCTTCGCACGGTTCCAGACACTGTTCCAGGCACTCTTTCAGACCAGTGCTGCCGACCCAGTGCTGACAACCCAGTGCTGACAACCCAGTGCTGACAACCCAGTGCTGACAACCCAATGCTACCGACCAAGTGTCCAGCCGCGGCGACCAGCCTGCGCTCGCGGCAGGCGCGTCGGCCCGCGTGGAACGTCTCCTCGAGCATACCCTTTTGAAGACAGAGACGGGCCTGAATGCTCTCCTTCTCACGGAGGTTCTTCCCATGGCTTCGATCGACCGCTCCGACCCGGTGATTCTCGGACACGTGCTCGCCGAACATCGGGATCTCTTCAATCTGATGCACGCCGTTCAGACGGCATTCGCCGCGGCCGGTCCGCCGACTCCCGAACGGCGGGCTGACGTCTGCGAATCGCTCCACATGCTGCGGAATCATCTCGGAGATCATTTCGCACAGGAGGAGCAGGGCGGGTTTCTGGAGGAGGCCATG
>JBIIOL010000044.1:0-12141 GCA_044336965.1 Pirellulales bacterium
GTTGACTACGACTCGGCCCGTCACCGGAGCGAACGCAACGCCCGACGGCCTGCCGCATCCAAGCGTCGCCACAGCGACCATCGCGCAGCCGCCCAGCCAGCGACAGAGCCGCAACGCCTCTGCCCGTCTCATCGCGGGAACGGAACGTCCCTGAACCTTCAAAAAGGCCATGAAAACCCTCTTTTTTCGCGCCAAACGGTCAATCAGACCGTGACGGAGCAAAACCCCCGCGGAAGAAAACCGCCCGATCCGGAAAAGCTTACGCCTCCGAGGCGGGTTTTTTCGTCAGGCGAGTCAAGTTTTTCGTCAGCCGCCGTCGAGCGGGTGACCCCGTGGCTGAATCCGCGTAATATTTTGCTGCTATCCGGGCTTTCTAGAGCGGCCATCCCGGCCCCGTGCGACTGCCACCCGTGGTCCCTTCAAGCAGGCTGCCCCCGCCGTGAAGCGTTGCCCAGCCCTTCCCTGCAGACACCGTCGCCGGCTTTTGCTCTGGCTTTTGGTCGCCTTTGGGATGGGCTGGCTTCCGGGTTTGGGAGGGGGGAGCGCCGCGGCAGCGGCGGCCACCGCGGAAGTGAACGCCAGCCATCAGGCGTTCTTCGCGTCGCACTGCATCAAGTGCCACTCTGAGAAGACCCAGGAGGGCGGCGTCCGGCTCGACGACCTGCCACTTGCCATCACCACGGTTGAGACGGCCGAGCGGTGGCAGAAGGTGCTTGGCGTCCTCAATGCCGGCGAGATGCCCCCCGCAGAAGAGCCGCAGCCCAAGCCCGACGCCAAACTCGAGTTTCTCGCCGATCTCTCGCAGGCTCTCGCTGCCGCCCGCAAGGCAATCGGCGATGCAGGCCAGGTCTCGCTTGTTCGCCGGCTCAACCGCCGCGAGTATCGCCACACGCTCCGCGACCTGCTCGGCGTCGAGGTCGATACGTCGAGCCTGCCCGCCGACACAGGCACCGGCTCCTTCGACACGATCGGGTCAGGTCTTTTCATGTCGAGCGACCAGCTCGAGCAGTATCTCGCGATCGGCCGGCAGGCGATCGCGGCCGCGGCCTCCGACTGGCCGAAGCCGGGTGACACGAAGCCTGAGCGGAAGACCGAACGTCGGGAGGCGGAGACGGCGGCCCGCAAGCAGATCGAAGGCCTGCTCAACGGCTACTTTCTCGGTGGCTATCGCAAGGCCAAGGAATGGGAGGCGGCGGGTGCCGATCCCGACAAGACGAAGGACTTCGGCTTTCCCGACCAGCACGAGGCGAAGTTCCGCATCCAAGCATACGAAAACCACGGACCCTATCTCGAACACTTCCTGGCGGCTCCGCATTCGGACTCTGGCGCCTGGCTGATGTATGCCTCCAACAACTATCACGACACCGAGGCGATCACGATCCCGCCTGCCACCCCACCCGGCAACTATCTGCTACGACTGCGGGTGGCGACCGCAGCCGACGCGCCTCAAGGTAGGCGGTTTTTGGAAATGGGAAACAAGGGGAGCAAGGACGACCCGCGGAGCGATTTTGAGACGATCGAGGCCTTTCAGGTGACGGGCACGATCGAGCAGCCACAGCTCCTCGAGATACCCGTGCGGGTGACGGCTTCCGGACCACGTACCTGGTACTTCCGCGAAAAACGCTACAACGACGGCCACGCCGACCACTTCCAAAACTCGCTCGACAAAGCGAAAAACGGCGTCGGCCGCGACCTCGCGATCTGGATCGACTGGGTCGAGTGGGACGGACCGGTGCCCAGCGGCTCGCCGTCGGTGCTCCACACGCAGGTGTTTGGCGGCCTCGCGAAGAACGCCGACGAATCCAGCCAAGTCCGCACGATCCTCCGCCGGTTCGGCAAGCTGGCCTTCCGCGGCGCCACGCCTGCGAACGATTTTCTCGACCGGCTGGTCACCGTCTATGGCACGCGGCGGAAGGCGGGTGATGAGCCGCTCGTGGCCATCCGCGAGCCGATGGCGGTGATGCTCGCATCGCCAGGATTCCTGTACCTGGCCGACCCGCTTGCGGAAAAGTCTGACACCGAGCGAGACGACGACCCGGACGGCGACCACAACACCCGGCGGCTCTCCAATCGCGAGCTCGCCACGCGTCTGGCCTACTTCCTCTGGGCAGCGCCGCCCGACGCGAAGCTGCTGGCGCTTGCCGCCTCGGGCGAACTCCGCAAGCCTGCGGTGCTCGCAGAGCAGGTCGACCGGATGATCGCCGACGAGAAGTCACACGACCTCGCCGCGGGCTTCACCCATCAGTGGCTCTCTCTCGACCGGCTCGACTTCTTCCGGTTCGATCACCAGCTCTACCCCGACTTCGACGAGAGCACCCGTGAGGCGGCCAAACGCGAGGTCTACGAGACCTTTCATACGCTGCTTGCGGACAACCGCGATGCACGGCAGCTTCTCAAGAGCGACGACGTCGTCGTCAACGGGCTGCTGGCGACCTACTACGGCCTCGACGACGCCGGCACACCCGTGACCGGCGACGCGTTTCGCGTGGTGAAGCTCGGGCCCAAGAGTCCGCGGGGCGGCCTGCTCGGCATGGCGGCGATCCTCGCCATGGGAAGCAATGGCGAACGGACCAGCCCCGTCGAGCGCGGTGCCTGGGTGCTCCGCAAGCTCATCAACAATCCGCCGCCACCGGCACCGCCAAACATCCCGCAGCTGGCCAGGCTCGAATCGAAGCCGGTCACCACCCGCGAGCGGCTCCGGATGCACCAGGAACAGCCGCAGTGCGCCCAGTGCCACCGCTCGATCGACCCGATCGGCATGGGACTCGAGAATTTTGACGCCGCCGGCCGTTGGCGAACCGAGGAACATTTCTATGGCCGCGGCTGGGTCGTCAAGGACAAGGTCGCCGGGAAGGTCGTGCAGCAATCGTGGCCGATCGAGCCGGCCGGGGCGTTTTACAACGGTCCATCATTCCGCGACTTTTACGAGCTCCGCGATGAGATCGCCACCGCCCACGGCGATGCCTTTGTCCATGGCCTGATCGAAAACCTGTTCGCGTATGCGATCGGCCGGCCGGTGAGCTTCGCCGATGCCGAGGCGATCGAGGCCATGTCCCAGGCCGCCGTCCGTGACGGCGGACTCAAGTCAATCGTCCAACGGCTGGTCGCCAGCGAGGAGTTTCAGACAAAATGAACACTGCTATGCAGATCACCCGCCGCACCGTCCTGCGAGCCGCCGGCTCGGCCGTCGCGCTGCCGTTCTTCGACTCGCTGGGCTTTGGCCGCCGTGCCACGGCAGCGACTGCCGCCATTCGTCCCAAGCGGATGGTGTTCCTCGGCTTCGGCTGGGGCGTGACCAACGAGACCTGGTTTCCCGATGCGAAGCAGACGGGCAAGGACTACAAGCTTTCCGAGGGACTCAAAGCTCTCGAGCGGCATCGCGACCACTTCACGGTGATTCAGGGGCTTTCCAATAAGTTCGCAAACGAAGCCCACTGGGGGAGCACGTTCTGGCTGACCGGTGCCAACCGCTACGGCGAGCCAGGGAAGAGCTTTGCCAACTCGATATCCGCCGACCAGGTGGCTGCCGCGGCATGGGGCGACCAGACACGTTTCGCTTCGCTTCAATTTGGCACGCTCGACGCAGGAAACTCAGGCCACGGGCCGGGGCTGTCGCTGGCCTGGGATTCCCGCGGTCGCCCACTGGCCGGCCTCGACACGCCAGTGCTCGCCTTCCACCGGCTCTTCTCCGCCGAAGGCACGTCGCTCGAGGAACGGCAGGCGGCCCTCTCCGCCGAGCAGAGCGTGCTCGACGCCGTCCGGGCCGATGCGTCGCGGGTGCGGCGAGGTCTGTCGGCGGCCGACACCGACAAACTCGACGAATACCTCCAGTCAGTCCGCGACATCGAGACGAGGCTCGCCAAGGAGAAGCAGTGGTTGACGGTGCCCAAGCCCGCGCCGGCCGGTGGCCTCGGGCCCCCCAAGGAGGGCGTCGCCGGCAAGGACGAGATCAAGGTGATGTACGACATCATGATCGCCGCGCTCCAGACCGATTCCACGCGGGTGATCACCTACCGGCAGCCCGTCGGCACGCTGCTCAAGGGCCTCGGCATCAACGTGGCCCCGCACGACATGAGCCACTACCAGCCGGGCGAACGGATGGAGGCGTCGAAGAGGCGTGACGCCACGCAGAGCGAGCTGCTCGCCGGCCTGCTCGACAGGCTCGCCGCGGTGAAAGAGTCTGATGGCACGAGCCTCTTGGACAACACCACGCTCGTCTATGGCAGCAACATCCGCTCGATTCACTACCTCGACAACTGCCCCACGCTCGTGGCCGGCGGTGGCTCTGGCATCAGGCTCGGCGAGCACATGGTCGTGCCCGACAAGACACCGCTGGCGAACCTCTGGCTCACGCTCCTCAACGGCGCAGGCGTCAAAGCCGAGTCGCACGGCGACAGCACGGGGGTCGTCAAAGACCTGCTTGCCTGAAACGATCCGTTGTCTGAAACGACCCGTTGCCTGACCCCGATCCACCGCGAGTAGCCCCGTGCCCATGCATCCCTCCAGGTTCTGTGCGACGCTTGTCGCGACGCTTCTCCTCATCGCCTGCGTGAGCGGCACGGCCGTGGCGCAAAGCGTTACGAAGGGCCGCGTGCTGATCAGTGAAGACTTCAGCTCCAGCACCGTCGACAAGAAGAACTTCTCCAACACCTCGTGGGACGTCCCTGACACGTGGCAACTCAAGGACGGTGGCCTCGAGTGCATCTACGACCCCAAGCAGCATCCGGGGAAGGCCCACGGCAAGTCGATCGACCCGAAGTTCAAGGCCCGCGACGTAAGGGTGTCGTACCGCGTGAAGTTCGGCGGCGAGGCGGCCCGCATGGTGATGATCATCAACGCGGGATTTCCGCCCGTGAAAACGGGCCTGCCGGTCTGGCATATTGCCGACGTCACCGCCCGGCTGCCGCGGAATCCAAACGACGCGTGCATCGACATCTCCGAGCGGGATTTCACCCGCGATGAAAACGATCCGCGCAACACCAAAAAGAGCCGCGGACCGGCCGAGATCTTCAAGCCACTGGGGGCCTACGAGATCCGCGGCGTCAACTGCAAGACGCACGCGGCGATTGTGCCCGGGAAGTGGACGACGTTCGTGGTCGAAAGCGTGGGCACGGAATGGACGCTCTGGATCGACGGCGAGAAGGTGCTCTCCCAGACCCACAAGCACGCCGACTGCGACAAGGAGTCGATCAACTTCATCGCGTTTGGCCCGCTCGTGTTGGACGACATCGTTGTCGAGGAACTACCGCGAGAGTGAAACGGTACCGGTTTGCCGCGGCTTGAGCCGGCCCACCACCGCGAGCGTGGGAACCTCCACCAGCCGGTGCAGGAGCACCGCCGCCACGAGGCTGGCCGCGACCGCCGCCACGAGGCTCGGCCATGAGGCCGCTGCCGCCTCGCCGCCGATACCGCGTGCCACGCTCGTCACCGCCCAGATCGTCGGATAGTGGACGAGAAACAAGGAGTAAGAGATTTTCCCCAGCCAGCCCAGCAGGGGCAGGGAGTCGGCACGGGATGCGGCCGATGGCTGCCGCCGCGCCAGGAGATAGATCGCGACGCCGGCGACGAGTGCCACGGCGAGATGCGGACGACTCTGCACGACCGCGGCGCCGGCGGCGACGGCGACCGCCGCCACGTAGGCCCAGAAGATCGCCGGCTGGATCCGTCCCGCGACGGCGAGCCCCGCGAGCGTCCCGAGGAATACGATCCCGAAGAAATAGGTCGCGTAGATCTCATGCGCGACGGCACCGTTCCACAAGAAAAGTGACAGGAGCGCCACGAGCTTTGGCAGTCCGACGACCGCAAACCCCTGGGCGGAACGGGACACGCCGGGCACCCGCCGCAGGATCGCGTCCTGCGCGACGATCAACAGGCACATCACCGCGTTGCACTGCCAGTCGATGGACAGATACCAGAAGCCCGCCAGCAGACTCGGATAGCCGAGCACGTCCTGCAGGAAGACAACGTGCGAGAGCACCCCCGGCACAGTGATCTCGTCGAAGAGCGGAAACGCGGCCCATGACGGCGGCACAAGAGCGTAGAGCACGATCGCGAATAGGAGCGTCGCCACCGCCGGCAATGCCAGCCGAAGATAGCGCACGAGCAGGAGTCGTCCCAGATCGGCGGCCTCCGGCGTCGCACGGGCGAGCGACACGCCACCGACGAAGCCGCTGATCACGAGAAACACCTGCGTGGCGAGGCCTCCATACCACCAGACCACATGGTGGATCACGGGCACGGCAGCCAGCGTTTCGTCGACCCGCGGAACGTAGGTGAGAAGATGGTGGGCAAGAATGACAAGCGAAGCCACGCCGCGGATCGCGTCGATGAAGGGATACGCGCGGCGGTCGGCGGTCGGCGGGGCAGGGGACCGTGTCGGGTGGTGTGGCATGCGGGCCAAAAGTTTCCGGAAAGGACGGCTCCGCCTGAGAAGCTTTCCCTGACAATACTGCCCCAGAAGCCCCATCCCTGCAAAAGCACAGCCCTATCAACGGCATTTTGCCGACACCATCCGGTGACTCTTGGCCATCCCACCACTGGCATTTCGGACGCAAGCGAGCCATAGTCGTTTCATGCGTCCCAGCGATCTCCCCTCCGTCCGCTGTCTGAACCTCGTCATCGGCATGCTGCTGGCAGCCCTGCCGTTGTTTTCCCCGCCGCTGGCGGCCCAGTCACCGGACGCGGAGCCACTGCCGTGGCAGCCCGACTATGCCGCGGCCGTTGGCAAGGCCCAGGCACAACACCAGCACATCGTCGTGCTGCTTGCCGCACCGAATTCCGATGCCTGCCGCAGGCTCGAGACGAAGGCACTGACGGATCCCCTGATCCGCCGGGCGCTGGCCGACATGGTCTGGGTGCGGGCGGAGAGCGATGCGGCGCTCGAAGAACAACTCGGGATGAAAGAACATCCGACACTGGCCTTCGTCAATCCATTCACCGCTGGCGTGCTCCACCGCGTCACTGGTGAGAAGACCGTTGAACTCCTCGCGCGGGAGATCGTCCATGCGCGGCGGGCGATCGGCCTCGACCTCACGCCAGGGCTCGAGGACGTGGCGGCGCGGATGTTTTCGTTCGACGGAGAGCGGGCCGAGAGGTTTGTTGAAGCCGGCGATGCCGCGAGGCTGCACGACCTGCTCGCACCGGCGGCCGGAGACGACTCACGGCAGGCCAACTATCTCATCGCGAGCGTCAGCCTGCCGGACGGCATGGTGCCGGACGATGTGCGGTTTTTGGCCGGCGTTGACTGCCTCGTCGGCGCGGAGACGAGCGACGACCTGCTGGCCGAGTCGCTGGTCGTCGGACGGCCGCCCGACCTGGCGGAATCGTGCAGCGAATACGGCATCCCGGCCTCTGGGCTCGTGCTCGTGCCCGTTGACCGCACGGGTGAACCGGCGGTGGCGGTGCGGATCACGGCCCCCGGCTGCCGGCTCGTGAGCGATACGATTCGTTTCGAACCGCCCGCACCGGGAACTGCCGCGCAGGTCCGCCGCTACGACCTGCGGCCGCTGGCCGACACCGATGCGGCGAGGCTCTCCGGCCGCGTGGTGAAGCCCGACGGCTCGCCAGTCGCCACAGCGATTGTCCGGATCGATGACTGGTGGACCGCCCCCGCCGAGGATGACGGCGTTCCCGCACCAGCGGTCGTGCGCACAGATGCCGCAGGCCGGTTTACATTTCCGCGGATCTCGCCCGGGCGGTGGCTCGTGCGGGCGGAGAGTCCCGGCGGAGAGCGCGAGCAGTTCGTCGACCTCGAGCCGGGCAAAGACACTCCATGCGAACTCACGCTCCGGGCCATCACCACCGTGGGTCTGCGGTGGGTGCTCCAGACCCGCGAACTGTCTCAGGATCTGACCGGCCCGGGCACGCAGAGCGGCGAGGCGTTCTTCAGTGTCTCGAGCAGCCGGATCTCGCTCGCCCGCGGCATGCGGCTCCGCACGGGCGAAGCCTCCGACCTGATGCTGGCACAGACGCCCCTCGACGACGACAGCCTGCCCGCGGAGACGCGCACGGCCCTCGCCGCCCTGCCGGCCGGCACGCCCGTCTGGTATTTCGTCGACACCGCGTACACCGCCGAGTTCCTGCCGCTCGCCGGGCTGCACCGCGATCCACGACCGTTTGCTGAGATCAACACGGTCTCTCCCGGTGATCCGCTCCCCGATCAGGAATGGGACATCATCGGTCCGATCCTCCCGCAGGCCCTGGCTGCCGCGCGGGAGCGTGGAAACTATTTCGAGCTTGTCCGTGGCGAGCCGGTTCGCTCTGGCGACGTGTTCACGTTGCGGTGCACCATGCGCAACTGCTTCGCCAAGCTCGAGGTGACCGACGTGACGATCGTCACGCCGGAATCTCGATGACGGCCTTGATCACGCCGCTTGTCAGCTCGAGCAGCAGCGGAAACTGCTGAATCGTGTCGGCAAACGGCACACGATGGGTGATCCACGGCCCCGTGTCGATTTTCCCCGTCTCGATCAGTCCGATGATCCTTGAAAAGTCGCTGGAGAGGGCGTTGCGGCTCGCGAGGAGTGTCAGTTCGCGGCGATGCAGTACCGGCGCATGCGGAAACACGAGATCGCTCTGCGTGATCCCCACATAGACGAGCCGCCCGCCGAAGCTACAGAGCTTCATGCTGTTCGCCATGCTCACGGCGCTGCCAGTCGCATCGACGACGACGTCGCACATTCTGCCGTCGGTGAGTGCCGCGATGGCCTGCTCGTCGGAGGCATCGCCCGTGGCGACGAGTGTGTCGGCCACGCCCATTTTTTCACGGACAAACGCCAAGCGGCTCGCGACCATGTCCATCACGATCACTCGCGCTCCCGTCAGCTTGGCGAACTCGAGGGCCGACAGGCCGATCGGCCCAGCGCCGATGATGAGCACGTTTTCCTCAGGCTGTGGATCAGCGCGGTCGATCGCATGGCAGCCGATGGCGAGCGTCTCCACGAGTGCATTCTGCGCGTGGGAGAGCTTCGGCGACCGATGGAGTTTTCGGGCAGGCACCGTGACCAGCGGCCGCAGACCCCCGTCGCAGTGCACGCCCAGCGTTTGATGGTGCTCGCAGCAGTTGGTCAGCCCCCGCTGGCAGGAATAACACTGCTGACAGTTGATGTAGGGTTCGACGCAGCAGCGGTCGCCCGGCTGGACGTTCGTGACGCCCGGGCCGACGCCCACCACCTCCACCCCTAGCTCATGCCCAGGAATCCGCGGGTAGCTGAAGAAGGGCATCTTGCCCAGGTAGCCGCCATAGTCGGTGCCGCAGATGCCCACGGCGTGCACGCGGACGACCGCCTCGCCAGCCAGCGGTGCCCCCGGCTCCGGCGTGTCGATGAACCTGAACTCCCTGGGTTTTTCCAGCAGCAACGCCTGCATCTACCTCACTCCTTCGTATCGAGTCCGTAGAACCGGGTGGCGGTGCCACCCCAGATCGCTGCCTGTTCTGCCGCTGAGAGTGTGGCACAAAAATCCCTGACGATCCCCGCCACCTCGGCGTAGTCGCCAGAGAGCAGGCAGACCGGCCAGTCGCTGCCGAACATAAGCCGCTCGGGGCCAAATGCCGCCAGGGCGACGTCGAGATACGGCGTAAAGTCGGCCGGCCGCCACTGTCGCCAGACCGCCTCCGTGACCATTCCAGAGAGCTTGCAGCAGACGTTTTCATGTGTGGCCAGGGCCTCGATGTCGCGTCGCCAGGGATCCATATCGCCAGGCTTCGTCCACGTCGTGATCTGCGGCTTGGCCAGGTGGTCGAGCACGAAAGGCTGCTCGGGCAGGCTCGCCGCCAACTCCACCGCCGCCGATAGCTGCCGCGGATAGAGCAGCAGGTCGTAGGTGAGCCCGTGCGGGTGGAGCCGTTGCAGACCCGCTACGAAATCCTTGCCCAGCAGAAACTGGGGATCAGGCTCATCCTGGACGACATGCCGCACGCCCACGAATTTTTTCTGCGCCACACACTCGGCGAGTTGGCCGTCGACAGCCGGGCTCCGCAGATCGACCCAGCCGACAACGCCCCGGATCAGAGGATGGTGTTCGGCCAGATGAAGCAGCCAGCGGGTCTCCTCGAGCGTCTGCCGGGCCTGCACGGCGACCGTGCCGCCGATACCCGCAGCCACAGCAGGCGGTTCGAGGTCGACAGGCAAGTAGTCGCGGGCCAACCGCTCCATGCCGTCCCCGATCCACGGATACTCCGCGGCCGAATAGCTCCAGAAGTGCTGATGGGAGTCGATGTTCATCGTGGCTTACGAAGCGGCAGTTGTCGCCGGGTAAAAAAGGTGCCAGCCACCAAATCTAGGGAAACTGGGGGGCTTACCTTCGCAGCTTGCCCAAATTTGGTGGCTGGCACCTTTTTCCTCCTCAGCATCTGGAGGTTTCGGATCTCCCCGAGAGATCGTAAGAGGCTGTTTCGTGAGGTTAATTGTTTTCGGGGAGTCCCTCGGTGTGGCCGATATTTTTGACCGGGGCGAAGATCGCCTGCACCTCGGTGAGCAGGTCCGTGTCGAGCGGCTCGGCGGCCCACGTGGCCCAGGCGCGGATGTTGCTTGGATTCGCGCTGCCGGCCACTGTCGTGGCGATGTCGGGATTGGCCAGCGCAAACTGCAGCGCGAGCTTCGCGATCGACGTGCCGCGGGCCCGGCAGAGATCCGCCGCCCGGCGCGCCGCCGCCTTCACCTCCTCCGGTTCCTTGAGCCACGCTGGCAGCGGCGCGTCGGTGAGCAGCCGGGCACTGAACGGGCCGGCGTTCATGACGCCGATCCCCTTCGCTTTGAGAAAGGGAATCGTCTCGTCGGCGAACCGGGTGTTCTGCAGCGTGTACTGGTTGTAATTGAGGACGCAGTCGACGGGATCCTGATCGCAGATGAACGGAAAAATCTTCTGCGGATAGCCGCTGAAGCCGATGCACCGCACCTTGCCCGCCTGCTGGATCTTTCGCAGGGCGGGGAGCGTTTCATTGACGATTTGCTGCATGGGCACGAACTCGATGTCGTGGCAGAGGATGATGTCGAGGTGGTCGGTGCCCAGCCTGTGCAGCGACACATCGACACTTTCGGCCACTCTGCGGGCCGAGAAGTCGAAGTGGGACAGGTCGTAGCGGCCCAGCTTCGTGCAGAGGAGGTAGTCACTCCGTGGTACGTTTTTGAGCGCCACGCCAAGCAGGACCTCGCTCATGCCCCGGCCGTAGAAGGGGCTTGTGTCGATGAGGGACAGGCCACAGTCGAGCGCCGCCCGCACGCTGCCAAGAGCCTCGTCGAGGGTGACCGAGCGGAACTCCTGCCCCAGCGACGACGCGCCGAAGGCGAGGATCGGCACCTCGAGTCCGGTGGAGCCCAGCATGCGTGTCTTCATCTGTTTTCCTGCTTATCTTCGACCGGGGGTGTTCACGCATCAAGCAAAGGTTCGGCAGCCGACCGACAGCAAGAGATTGGCCCACGGCTGCGTGTCGGCAGTCTGGATCGTGAGCACGTGGTCAGCCGAGGCGACCGCCTCATAAAAATCCCACTTCACGATCGGCTCGAGCGTGCAGGCACTCTTCGCCGCGGCCAGGATCCGGCGATACTCTTTCCACACCGGCGGGTCACCGGGAGTCGCAGCCGCATAGGAATCGGTGCGGTCGATTCCCATCGTGTGCACCTCGTCGATCTGCACGGTGCCAAGAATCGCCTCGAGCACCTGTGCGACCGTGGGCACGCCCGGCATGAGCTGGAGCGAGACGAGCTCTGCCCGCGGCCCCCGCTTGTTGGTCGCCGGATAGTTGCCGTCGGCGATGAGTACCTTCGAGTGGTGCCCGGATTGCGCCAGAATCCGGAGGATGTCGGGGTGGAGCAGGGGAGTGTTCAGCATGGTTTCCTTTCCACAGGAACGGGCCGTTTTCAGACCGCTTGGATAATCGGGCGAAGGCTCTTGATTGTCTGTCGGGCGGCATCCATGTCCGTGGGCAACGGAAAAACCTCCGCTGATAGAAAGCCTTGGTAGCCACTGCCGCGGAGCGCGGCAACGACCGGCTCGGGGTCCGTGTGTCCCAAGCCCATCGCCTGCCGGTTGGAGTCGGCCCAGTGGACGTGCCCCACCCAGCGGCCGGCGGCGGCGAGGGCGGCAGCCACGTCGGCCTCCTCAATGCTCATGTGAAAGAGGTCGCAGAGCAGCCGCACATTG
>JBIIOL010000611.1:0-3541 GCA_044336965.1 Pirellulales bacterium
CTGACCGACGCCGCGGTCAGAGCGACAATCCCAGACTGGAAATACATGATCAGGGCGGGCGACAACTATGTGTTTACGTCGCCGGTGGGGAAGTCCAAGCCCAATGCCTTCGGGCTGCATGACATGTACGGAAATGCCTTTCAATGGTGTGCGGATTGGTACGGGGACCGCTTCTATGCTGCGTCCCCCGCAGGCGATCCGACCGGTCCAGATTCGGGTACACGGCGTGTCATTCGTGGAGGTACCTGGAACTTCAGTCCGCTCGGTGCCCGTTCCGCCGAGCGATGCTCTACCGAGCCGGACAGCCGGAACTGCAGTGCAGGGTTCCGAGTCGTCAGGACTCGGTAAGACTGAGAAGCCCACACTGGGCCACAAAAGGCACGCCAAACTGGCCACCCAACAGGCCGGAGACAGGCAAGTGACATTCGGGGAAGGCTTGAAACCCGATCTCGCTCACGCCGGCCCATTCACTGAGTTGGCTCGAACTCAATCTTCGTGCGTACCATTAAAGAATCGCCATCCCCTTTTATGACCAACGACTTCGAACTCTCCAGACACATGAATTTTGGAGAGTAATTGATATTTTCAATGTGCACTCGAAACGATGGGTCGAAGGCAATGCGTAGGCTGGCACTCCCGTTTTCCAATCTGAATCCGCCTTTGGAATCGAGGCTGTGCACGCTCACATCTGGATGAAGATTCAGTTGCATCCTCCATGACTGAGAGTGTGCGCTGCAGAAACTATCTTCAATGATGAGGGAATTGTCGCCGTACGACACGAGTCGTTCAACCTCGACCTCTGTTGAAAGGTTGTGTGCTGCGCGTATGTCGAAGCGACTCGCGTCACCTTCCAGGGAAATAAATCGAGACATTTCCTGTGGCGACTCAAAGTTGGCAAAGCGGACATTGCCCATCGACTCAACGTAAATCCCACTATGGGCACGAGTCGACAGAAACCAGCGACGAAGCTTGTCCTGAATGTCGTAGTTGTACATGCCGCAATCGACGATGAAATCTTTCCCTTGATACTGAAGGGTGAGACTCAAGTCATCGACATGCCGATGGGAGTAGGTCATCCCTCCTGCTCTGAGCGTCATGTGGAAGTCTGGCCGGGATACCACGAAGAACCCCGCGTCTGGGTAATATCCAAGTCCGTACCTCGCATCATCTGATTCCACACCGGGAAAGAAAGTCGCCAGCATCGTTTCAGAGTCGCCAACCAACGGCAGCGTTTTGTGTGAGCGAAGAAAAAGGTCGCCGACATGCCTTGCCTTCCCGAGCGTATCTTCCCACTTTGTCGCAGTATCGATGAGCTTGTATTCCAAAAGAAAATCGCGCGCCTTGGAAAACAAGCCGTAGTTCACGAAATGATAGGTCGAGCTATTTTCTGTGCAGCACCCATCTTTGTCGAAGGTGAGCGCGAGCATCATCTCCAGCCTGCTCACGCACTTCATGCTGTATTTGTCAGCTAACGTTTTGTCAGTCTCTTTCGCTATGACAGAAAACTGGGCCAATGCAAGATCCATCATCACTCCATGGTTGTTCTTCACGTAGTGGTGATCGCTGTGTAGCCATTCGGCATGAACGACTGCATGGAGAAAGAGGTTTTCGATTGGGATTATCTTCCCAATGATTGCGATTTCACTGTCCGGCCCCAACACGTCCCGGCGAGCGAGGTAATGAATAAACGCACTCAAAACAAAGAGGCGGTTGGCTACCGCGTGCTCATCCCGCCAGGCATCCTGGAAAACTCCCTGGTTGGTGTCGCAGCCTTCGAGGTAGCTCTTCACGATCCCTGCCGCCATTACGAAATGGGTCTGAGAATCAGCCGGGTTCTGAATGCCGCACTCAAGGCACGCATGCGCTGAAACCAGGGAGTTCAGCCACAGTCGCTTTGAATTCGCAGCATCACCAAGATCGGCTTTCCAGCCGCCATGCATATCAACTGCCACAAATCCACTGTTGGGTGTGTAGAACTTGTGATGACCAGCCTGCCTTGCGACCTCGGGAATATCCATGTGTGGCCAAGGCCAGTGCGGTCGTTTCAGAGTGCTCGTGAGTTTCATCGGTAGCGTTCGTCTTTGCGATTGTCGTTGAAGCTGCGTGCCCTACATAAACTCACGAAACATATCGACTGTGGAGCGGACAAACATGTCAATGCCGTAGCGTTCCTTGATGGCCGCGCGGCCCTCGGCTGCCGCCGATCGAAAAAGGGCTTGGTCAGCGGAATATCGAGCAATCCTTTGGACCGCATCTTCCTCGTCATCCACGAGGAATTGCTGTGGCCACAGATATTCTGCCCCCGGCCAACGCCGGACCAGGGACACGCATTGAGCCGCAAATCCATCTGCAACAGCAAGATGAAAACTTTCGCATCCAGGGAGTCCAAAATCTGAATCGCTTGCCGACAACACGTACCCTACGCGGCGTTCTGCCAATGCCTGCTTGATATCGACGTGACCATTGAAATGCACGGCATCATCGAGAGCATGTTGCTTGATGAACTCTTGACACGTCTTGAAATACGCCATTTCAACGGAATCCCGCGCAATCCAAGACAGTTCCTCGGGGCGTTGGCCAAACACCTCCAGTCGAAAACGAGGATCTTTCGTTCGCAGCGCATGCAGAACTCTCAGGGCCCAGTGAAATCCTTTCCTCGAAGGAACGATCCCTATGATGCCCAGCGTGTGCAGGCGGTCAGGGTGCCAATCGGTTCGGTAATCCTCCACGCGGACATAGTTTGGAAGGTGTCTCGCCTTCGAGCGTTGGATATTTGGATAACGCTCCAATAACCGCTCGAGGAAGAGCGGTGAAACGGCGATGATCGCGTCCACGCGATCCGCATCGAATCGTTCGCCATGCATGCGGCCAAGCTCCATGCGGTGCATGCGCACCACCAATCGCTGATCGGGCCTCTTGTGTGTTGAATACCATTCCGCATTTCCGAGCAGCCACTCGCACCATATATATTCAGCCCAATCGAGCAACGTGCTGCTCTGCTGTTCGTCATGAAGTGCGTGCCCTTTCCATTCGTCGAAGCGGATCTCGAAGTGCTCTTCGAGCGACGGCACCGCGTCGCGGATGAACTTCATGTCGTAGCCGGCAATGAGCAGCCGCGGACGGCACAGTGCACGAAAGCGTGGATAGTCATCTGCGTGCACGGTCTGGAGCAGTTCCAAGAGACGCCGCTTGTAGGAGAACTTCCCAATGACCTCCCAGTTCGACGCAACAAATTCATAGAACGCATGGAAGCTGGCTGCATCGACGTCACCACGGTTGCGGAAAATCAACGACTCCAAAGCCACGCGCAGACCTACGGGTAGGCGGCTTTTGAAATAATCGATACCGAATGGTTGCATTAGCTTTTGTACGGAGGTCCAGACCTGCAGATGGTCTCCCAACTCTCGTGCACCGTAGCACTGCGTGCTGGATGGTGTTGGCGAGGGCCGTTTCGAGTAGACAAAAGTGGGCTCAGAGAGATATTCGATCCGCTCAGCATGCGACAGCACCTCAGCGAGGAAAACGGAATCCTCGCCCATGC
>JBIIOL010000045.1:0-12100 GCA_044336965.1 Pirellulales bacterium
AACGGTGCCAGGCCGAACTCCGTGAACGCGTCAGCGGCGATCGCGGGATCGGGGTGTTCCAGCCGGGTGGCGAACCACCGCAGTCGCTCGACCGCCGGCAGATCGGTGGCGGGCGCCGCGGCGACGGATCCCAGCAGCGATTCGTCAGCCGCGACCGCCGACCATGAGAGGTCGGCCTCCGTGGCCTCGGCGGCTGCCGCCGGGGCCGTGCCAAAGAGCACCGCTGTTCCGGCGATCGGCCCGGCCACACGAGCTGGCACGGCGCTGCCGACGGTGGCCGTGTCGGTCGCATCACGGAGCACCTGGTCGACGCGAAATCGCTGCGAGAGAAAACCGCTCGGGTCCGCTGCCGCCGTGCCCTCCGCCTCGGCAACGGCCACGACGGCCGCCGCGTCTCGCTGCTGCGTGAGCGACTGCCCGACTGTGCCGCAGAACGGGCATGCCGGTACCGGCGTCGCGAACCACGATGCCATCACCAGCACGCTCATCAGAAACGCCGTCCCGGCTGGAACGCGGGCCGTGGCATGCACACGGAGTTCCCGGCTTTCCACGCGGGGCTTCCTGTCGTGGGTGATGCAAGCGGTTGGACAAAAAGCCGCCGGCGGGAGCCGGGGGATACTGGGACGACACGCCATCCAGCGTCTTGTGCCATCACCGGCCGGCGGCCTCATTCGGCAACCCAGCCCGCGCGTTCCTTTTGCATTCGCGCCCGCCAGTAGGGAACCGTGCACAACAGCACCTTGCCCGTACCCTTGTAGACGTAGGCCCGCTTCTGACCCGAGAGCCAGTAGCTGATGATGTTCTTTGCAGGCCGTTTGATCTGCATGGAGATCCCCTGCGTCCGCGCGATCACGAACGGTCCGTCGGTGACGAGCGTGTCGTCGTTGAGTTCCACTTCCTGCACCGGGCCCGGCACCGACAGCACGGCCTTCCCTTTTCCCTTGAGGACCGTCTTGTACCAGAACAGTCCCTCGTCGGCCCAGAGGGCGGTGAGCATCGGCTCACGGGTGATCGACAGCCCGACCTCGCCCTCGCTTGCCCAGAAGCACCGCGTGTCGAGCACCCATCGCTCACCCGGATTGATCTTCAACAGGTGATAGCCGCCGAGGCTGGAATCGAGGTAGACGGTGCCTGTGCCGCTGTAGCGGGGCCGCAAGAGCGACTCGTCGGAAAACAACGACACCCACCAGGCCTGCAGCGTGGGCCAGGGCACGTCCATCGTGATCGCACCCTGCATGTGGTTGAGGGCACCCCGCTCGGTCCGGACGTCGTCGTTGTCGAGCATGACCTTCACCCAGCGCATTCCCTCGGAATGCACGAGCTTAAATGTCGCCATCGATCGAGACCTCCGGGCCGCGGGTGATGCCCCCCTTCGTCCAGTCGCAGCTCCAGCCCGGGAAGGCGATCTGCGGATACGGATCGGGATCGATGGGGGCGTCGGACTGGTGCACGATGTCGAACTGCCGGTCGGTGCGAATCCGGCCAACCCGGAAATACCGGTCACAGTGCTGCGTCTTCGGGTCCAGCCTCACCGTGCCTCCCGGCCCGGCGAACTCGAGCCCGTCACGCATCGCCGCCCGCACGGCCGCCGTGTCGAGCGATCCAGCCCGCTCGACAGCCTCCCGCCAGAGGTGCACGAGATTCCACTGGGGTTCCAGCGGATCGCCCGTCACGCGGTCATGACCGAACTCACTGCGGAAATGGGCGACCCAGCGACGGTTTTCCTCGGTCGGCAGGCTCTGGAAATAGCAGGATGCCGCCAGATGGCCGGCAACGTTCTCAGGCAGCAGATTCCGTAGTTCATCCTCGGCGATGCTCGTCGACACCACCGGCAGTTTCTCGGGATCGATCCGGGCGGCGGCCAGCGAGTTGAACCAGCCGATGTTGCTGTCGCCGTTGATCGTGCTGAGCACGCAGTCAGCCCCCGACGCCTCGATCAGGCTCACCACTGGGCCGAAATCCCGATGGCCGAGAGGGAGATACATCTCGCCGGCAGGCCGCAGGCCGGTCGTGGCCATGTATTTCTTGGCCACGAAGTTCGCCGTCCGCGGATAGACGTAGTCGGATCCGAGCAGAAAGATCTTTTTCTTGCCCCCACCGGCGGGGCTCGCGAGCCAATCGATGAGCGGCAGAATCTGTTGGTTGGGCACCATCCCGCCATACACGACGTGGGACGACGACTCGTTGCCCTCGTACTGCACCGGGTAGAAGAGCAGGCGGTCACGCTCCTCGACGACCGGCAGCACCGCCTTGCGGCTCGAACTCGTCCAGCACCCGAACAGGGCCGCGGCGCCCCAGTCGATCAGTTCACGTGCCCGCTTTGGGTAGAGGTCGGTCCGCGACTTGGGATCCGGCCCCCAGGCCTCGATCTGGCGACCGAGCAGACCCCCCGTCGCGTTGATGCGTTCAAACGCGAACAGTTCTACGTCGCGAAGCGACGTCTCGCTGATGGCCATCGTGCCGGTCTGCGAGTGGAGGAGGCCGACCCGGATCGGCTTCCGCCCGGACGGGACGCCCGTCGGCGCGCAGCCGACGAACAGGAACGGGGCGAACGCCTGCGCGGCGGCCAACGTCGCCGCGGCACCGGTGTGTCTGCCGAAATCTCTTCGGGAAACGCTGTGCGTGAGTCCCGTCACCTGTCGTTGCCCCATCGCCTACTCCTCGACCATGTGCTTGTAGAGGGCCTCGAACGGCTCGGCAGTCACTGCCACCTCGCCCCGGAATGGATGGTCCATCGCGGCGATCAGAAAGATCATCGTGCCGAGATAGGCCGACAGCAGTCCGCCGAGCAGCAGGTGCGTGATGAACTTCATGTCGAAGAGCCAGACCATGGCGATGTTGATCACCGCGCCCAGAATGACGACGTACCACATCACCGGTGGGATCGCCGTGTTCACGGAAAACAGCCGCATCCGCCGGTGCTCGAGGAAAGTGTTGAACTGCCGCAGCGCCTCGGCGTGGAGGATTTCCTGCGCCGGTGTCGCCGGCTGGAAGTCGAGGAGTTTCTCCTGGAAGGCCTGCACGCGGATCGTGCCGTCGACGGGCACGATGCCATGCCGCTGGAGCGGCCAGGCATACTTGATCACGTAGCGCGTGTAGTCGCGGAGGATCCAGCGGAGATTCTGGCCGTAGGGATCTGGGTAGCGGGAGACGTCTTCGTAGAGCGCCGACAGCGCCGCGGCCTCGTGGGTGACGTTCGCGCTCGTTTCGGAGGAGTTTTGGTAGGCGGTGACCGCGATCAGGCCCAGGAGGAGTCCGTAGAACACACAGAAGCAGGAGAGCACGTAGCCCACGATGTCGTTGGCCCCGCGGGTGTTCTTGACGAACTGACGCAGGATGGGCCGCAGAAAGATCAGGCCTGCCCAGTAAAGACCGACGAATACCGCGATCATCAGGATCGCGAAGGTTTCGGTCGGCAGATCGTAGACCCAGAAAAAGTTGTGCATGGTTCCGTGCCGGGGCGCCGCCGCGGCGGCCGCCGCGAACAAGAGGAGCGATGCTACCAACGGAATTTTGCCGCTGCACGTTTCACTCGACGGCCTCCCCCTCCAGGGCATAAATCGCCAGGTGCCGGCCGTCCGGACCCCGCAGTTCGTCCACCCGGAAGGTGCCGGTCACGGCCACCGGCCGGATCGAGAAAGAGGCTGTTTTCCCGGGTTTCATGCGGACCACAACGCAGTCGTGGAGCAGGGCGCCGGGGCCGAAACAGCACTCCATGTTGTCCCGGACCAGCACGAACTGGGTCAGGCCGGTCTGCTGGAAACTCGGCAGAATGTAGCCACGGATGCGGATTCGCGTACCCTCCAGGGACGTCACCCGGGAGGGCAGCAGGTCGCGAGAGAAGGGATCTCCTTTCTTGAGGTCGAGCTTGATGTCGTCGAACGAGATGTCACGCGGGGCGGTTGGCCGGACCGTCGTGCGGGGGGGCGGTGCCGGTGGCGTCGGCGGCGTCTCTGCAGTCGGTCGGCTGGGCCGCGCCGCGGCAGGAGCGGGCTCCTGCGACACCTCGGCCGGCGCGCCGCACCCGACAAGGCAGCAGGCGATCACGACCCCGCAGAACCGTTGCTTGCAGCGCGCAGCCAAAACCTCACGGCTATCTCGCAAAGGCATCCTCGAGGTGGTAGAGCACGCCGCCGTCCAGGCCGGGCGCGCCCATGGGGCGGATGGCGAACCTGCCGGCGATCTTGGTGAGCCGTGCTGAAAAATTGATTCCCCTGGGATGGCCGGGATCCTTCAGGGTCACGAGCACCCGATCCGTGATCTTGGGATTGCCACCAAAGCAGCAGTCGCCCTGGTCCCGCACGAGCAGGAATTGCGTGATGCCGGTCTGCTGCTTGCCAGGATACATGTATCCCTTCAGCAGCACGTTGCGCCCGTCCACGCCGCGGGCGGTGTCGGGCACCGTGCCCGGCGGATCGCCATCGAGCGGTTGGAGCATGCCGTAGTTGAGACGCTCGTAGCCCTCCGGCAGTTCGGCGGCATAGGCCCGCGACAGGGTGACGAGCCCGGCGACGAGCGACACCGCTGAGACCACGACAGCGCCAACGGCGAGCTGCCTTCCGGTGAACTCGTCGGACCGCTGGGTGATCGTACGGTATGCCAGCACGCCGAGCACGATGCCCAGAATCGGCACGACCACCAGCGACCAGTCGAAAAATGCCAACGGCGACAGGGCTGCAGCGACCGCGGCAGCGATCGCCGTGCCGGCGACCGCACGGTAGCGTCCGTCTCCATCCGGGCGGTCGGAATCGTCGAGCGGCTGTTCCTGTCCGGCGGTATCAAAGAGACCTGCGGTCATGGCGGGTGTGCCTCTAACGAATGGACGGTCCCGCTCCGCCAGACCGCAATCCGGTCCGCGCGAAGATCGCGATCACCAGCACGAGCGCGGCCCACAGCGCCCACTTCCAGAGAGGCGTCGTCGCGCCGGTCCCGGGGCCGGCCGCCGCCGGTGCGACGGCTGGAGACGAGGGCCTCGACGGGTCGATGCCGGGAGCGTCATCGGTGGCCTCCTCGTCCGCGAGCACGGCCGGGATCCGCGCCGCAATGGCCACCTCGGCCTCGTTCGCCGGGGTCGGGGCCGTCGCGGTCGGGGCCGGGGTCGAGCCTCGAGCCATGGTGGGATCGCCCGGATCGCCGTCGTCTTCCACGCTGGTCGGGCTGCTGCCCGGCGTGGGCGGCTGTGTCGCGGGGCTGTCGGGTTTGGCACTGACGGCTCCGGCGAACGCGGCCAGCGTGGCGGCGCGGCGAACCGCCTCCGGATCGATTTTTTCGAGTGTGGCTATTGCGGCGGCCGCTTGCGGCAGCGGGCAGGCCCGCAGGTAGTTCACGATCGGCTCGCGCACGAAGATGTTGTCGGCCTCGGCCTTTTCAAAGAGTTCCACGAGCCGGTCGATCACCGACCAGTCCTGCCAGCGGGCGAGATCCGCGATCACGAGATCGGCAAGCTTCGGCTCCTGCAGGAGCAGCCGCAGCGATGCAAGGACCCGGTCCCGCGGCACGCTCTGCGACTCCTCGCCGAGAAACCGCAGCGCCATCACCGCAGCGTAGGTTTCCGTGAAGGGAATCTCGCGGCCGCGACGGTTCAGGAACAGGTCGTCGACAAGGTCGAGCCCTTCGGGCCCCCGCAGCGTGACATAACACGCGATCAGGGCATCGAGGCCGCTGCGAACCTCCGCCTTCTCCGGGCCGAGGTCCTGGTTGGCAAGGATCGTGGCGATCCGCTCGGCGTCGGCCTTGGTGCCGCAGGCACCGAGCATGGTGGCATAGAGCCGGCGACGGTTGGCCTGCACCTTGGGATTCTCGATCCATCCCAGAAGGCGTGTCGGATCCATCCTGTCGGCCAGACCTTTGACGTCGGCATAGGGTGCGACGGCAAACTCGTCATACGCATCACGGGCGAGTGTCTCGTCGGGGTCTTCCAGGTGTTGCTGAAAGAATGCCAACCGGTCGGAGCCCTTCTCAGGCAGTGTGGAAAGCTTTCGCAGATATTGGACGGCCCGTTCGCTCACCGGGATCGGGCTCGACCAGACGAGCTTGGGCGGCTCGATACCCATGAGCAGGAAGAGCGTGCCCACCGGCTTCTCCTCCAGCAGAATCGTTTCGATCGGCGTGCCGTCGGCTCCGCCGTGCCCGGCGTCAGCGATGAGGTCGCCGCCCTTGAGCACCTCGACGACGGCGAACTTGCCCTTCGGCAGCGGCCCCTCGGCGCGCGGCGACAGGGCTCCCGCCGGCGGCGGCTCCACGAGCCGGACGATCGCCGCTGCCTGGCTCTGGGCAATCTCCTGCGCAAAGGTGAGCGACACGGCCGAACAGAACGGGCAGGCCAACGCCTGCCGTGCCTGCCCGACGAGCATGCCCACGCCGAGCATGAGCAGGATCACACGGTCGACGAACGAGTTTCTCATGAACCCTAGTCTAGCCGGAAACGTCGTGGCCACGCACCGCCGGGCGGTGAACGGCACCGGCCGCGTGTTGGGAGCCGGGTCCAGTCCCAGCGCTGACGCTCCGGGCTTGTATGGGCATAGAAGCCCACGGCGCAAGCCGGGGGATAAGCTCCACACGAACGGCGTCAGGACGACAGCCATTTGGCGACATCGGTGCGGTAGGCAGCCAGGGCGGGCAGCAGGGCCGCCAGGATCGCCAGCACCACCAGGAACGGCACCAGGAGCAGTTCCGCCCCGGGCGAGGCCGAAAAAATGCTGGCCGAGACGCCGGCATTGGTGGTGATCAGTGGGCCGATCGCCCCCACGAGCAGGTGCCCGAGCATCCAGCCGGCCAGCCCGCCGCCGACGGCCAGGAGCACCGCCTCGATGAGCACGATGCACAGCACGTGCGACCGGCGGGCCCCCAGGGCCCGCATGATCGCAACGTCGCGGCTGCGTTCCAGTGACGAGCCCACCATGCTCACGAGGATGCCGATGGCCGAGACGATCACGACGAGCGCCGTCACGAGAAGCAGCAGGAGCTCCAATGGCCGCACGAAGAGGTCGAGCAGTTGGCGGATTTCGGCGATCGGCAGGGCGGCCTGTCCGTCGCGGCCCTCGTTGATCGCGGTCCGCAGACCCATCGCCGTCAGTTCCGGCGGCAAGCCCGGCAGGGAGGCCGTGTCGAGCAACAGGGCGGTCACCTCGCGCTGCGCAAATGGGAGTGGTGCGTGCCCCTGGGTTTCGTGGTCACGTGAGCCATCCGCATGCTTTCCGCTCTCCTCTTCCCCCTCCACCGGTTTCGCGTGACCGTCCTGGAGATAAAAACCCTCCATGTTGACGAACACGCCGCGGTCGACCGGCGTGTCAGTGCGTGCCAGGATGCCGGTGACCATGAACGGATCATGCACCTTGCCATCGTCGGCGCCGTGGGTGGGGGCAAAAGGATCGCCCACCCGCAGTCCGAGTTTTGCGGCGACCGTCGCCCCCAGCACGCCGCCAAAGAAGTCGTCATCCCGAAAATTTCGGCCGGCGGCGAACGCAAACGGCCGTCCATTGCCGACCGTGAGCCGGTCGAAATAGGCGGCGTTGGTGCCGATCACGCGGAACCCGCGGTAGTAGTCCCCCATGCAGATCGGCACGGCTGTCTTCGTGCTGGCGGCGAACGTCCCATCCACGCCGTCGGGCCGCTCGGCTGCCGGCAGAAACTGCTGGTAGAAGTCCCAGGAAATGTTCTCGATCGGCTTGCTGACGAGATAGACGCTGTTGAGCACCAACTGCAGCGGGCTTCCCTTGGCGCCGACGATCATGTTGTAGCCCAGGCCTGAGCCCGACTCGAACGCCTGCTTGACGATGCCTCCGGTCACGAGCGTGGCCACGACGAGTGCCACACCCAGCGCCAGGGAAAGGGCGGTAAGCAGGCTGGTGAGCAGCCGTTGCCGGATGTTGCGCCAGGCGATGCCGAGGAGGGTCATGAGCGATGCCCCTGGGCTGCGCGATTGAAGTCTTCCAGGCGGAGGCGGCGCGGAAACTGCCCGGCCACGTCGGCGGCGTGCGTCACGACCAACAGCGCCACCCCCTGCTCGGTGCAGGTGGTGCGGAGAAGGTCGATCACCTGCTGTTGGTGGTCGGGATCGATGCTGGCCGTCGGTTCGTCGGCGAGCACCGCCCGGGGACGGTTGGCCAGCGCCCGGGCCACGGCCACCCGCTGCTGCTGCCCGACGCTCAGGGCGGACGGCTTGTGATCGAGGCGGTGGCCGAGGCCCACGGCGTCGAGCAGTTGCACCGCCCGTTCGCGATCGGGGCGGCCCGATCCGAACGACATCGCCACGAGCACGTTCTCGAGCGCCGTGAACCCGGGGAGCAGATTGAACTGCTGGAAGACGAGGCCGAGCTTGTCCGCCCGCACGCGGTCGCGGCGAGCCTCGTCGAACCGGGCGATGTCACGGCCGTCGACGATCACCTGGCCGGCATCGGGCCGCATGATCCCGGAGATCACGTTGAGCAGCGTCGACTTTCCGGAGCCGCTGCGTCCTTCGAGAGCACAGTGTTCGTCGGCGGCGAGCTGGAACGAATCGATGTCGAGGATGTTCACCTGCTCGCCGCCCGGCATCGTGAACGACTTGCGGACGCCGACGAGTTCGAGAACGGGTGTGGTGGCCATGCCCAGTATCGTATCCGGTGGGGGCGGTCGGTGGTCAAAAACGGGCTTTTTCGCGGGCGGATTGAGTGGCTGCGGCACGGCGGTGTATATTCCGCCGCGTCGTTCGTTGGTCGCCCGTCTGCAGCGTTGCGGGGCTGCAGCGTTCTTTCGACGTCCCGCCTCAGGAGATTCGCCGTGTCCATTCGCGTCGGCATCAACGGTTTCGGCCGCATCGGTCGCCTCACCTACCGGGCCATTTACGAGAAGTACGGCCTCAATGGCGACGTTCAGGTCGTGGCTCTGAACGACCTCACCGACGCCAAGACCAATGCCCACCTCCTCGAGTTCGACTCCAACTACGGTCCCTTCAAGGGCCACGTCAGCTACGAGGGGAACGATCTCGTCGTCGATGGCCACAAGATCAAGGTGTTCGCGGAGAAGGATCCTGGTGCCATCGACTGGAGTTCGCAGGACGTGCAGATCGTCGTGGAGAGCACCGGCTTTTTCACCGACGCCACGAAGGCCGTCGCCCACAAGCGGGGCAGCGTGAAGAAGGTCGTGATCTCGGCACCGGCCAAGAACGAAGACCTCACGATCGTGTTGGGCGTCAACGACAAGGTGTACGATCCCAAGAAACACCACGTCATCTCAAACGCCTCCTGCACGACCAACGGCCTGGCTCCCGTGGCCAAGGTGCTGCACGAGACCTTCGGCATCGACCGTGGCCTGCTCACCACCGTCCACGCCTACACCAATTCGCAGAAGACGGTCGATACGGCCGCCAAGGATCTCCGCGATGCGCGGGCTGCGGCCCTCAACATCGTCCCCTCGAGCACCGGAGCCGCGAAGGCCGTGGGCCTCGTGATCCCCGAACTCCAGGGGAAGTTCACCGGCATGGCCTTCCGCGTGCCGGTGTCCACCGTGAGTGTCGTCGACTTCACGGCACTGCTGGGCAAGGAAGCGTCTCCTGCCGACATCAATGCCGCGATGAAGAAGGCCGCCGAGGGCCCGCTCAAGGGAATCCTGCGGTACACCGACAAGGAGCTGGTCTCGACCGACCTGAAGGGGGATCCCCACAGCTCGATCTTCTCCGCCGTCGATACGATCGGCCTGGGCAACTTCGTGAAGGTCGTCAGCTGGTACGACAACGAATGGGGCTACTCGAACCGTGTCGCCGACCTGCTGAACTTCCTCGAGGACAAGGGCCTGTAGGCGTCCCCCGCTGGAAGGCTCATCACGGTGCTTCGGACGACTGCAGCTGTGGCTTGACTGACACGGTGCAGTCGGTCTGGAATGTCGCTGCCTCGAAGGTGGTGAGGGTGACCTGCACCCGCACGTGATCCCCGCGCGGCGGCGGACCTGGCCATCGGAGCACGAAGTGCAGACCGCGGTTCCGTGACGTCCGTCGGAAATGACCGATCGCCTCCGGGGCAGCAATGTCCCAGCGTGCCGCCGGCCCCGCACCGGTCGGTGCGCCTGGTTCGAAGACGGAGATCGACACGTCGCCGGCCGCGGTGACGAGCCGTTCATCACCGTCTCGCGGTTCGATGACGATGGCCAGGCCGTCGCTGCCTCCGTCGCCATCACCATCGAAGCATGCCGTGCGCGAAGGGTTGACGACCAGGTGCGTGATGCGGCCGGCATCGGCGAGGCTTTCCTCGTGGGAGATCCGCCGACCTGTCGGCGGGTCGGATGTCGCGTCGGCCGGATCGCCGCCGGCGGCGATCGTGGCCGAGGCCGGCATGACGGACGACGCCCCCGGCGTCGCGGCGCCTGGGAATTTCGGCTCGGCCGGCAGCGCGGGGATGCCTTCGAGTTTCGGTGGGGCGATCACTTCCGGTGCGGAAGGGCCGGCCGCAGGCGGAGCCGCCGGCACGCCGGCGGGGGGGCGTGTGCCGGGGATGTCGATCGCCGGCGGTACGAGGAGCGGTTGGCTCGGTCCGGGGCGGATCGCCGGCGACGGGGTCGACGGTCCGCCGAGCAGGGATGGCCCGCGACGGGGGGCGGGGGCATCGTTCTCGTTGAATCCCAGCTGTCGCTTCAGGCTCGAGTTCTCTCCGGCCACTCGATCGAGCCGGGTACTTTTGTCCTGCAGCTCGTCCTGGAGCTGGTAGATCTGGTCCTCCTGCATCCGCAGTTCGCGTTCGAGCAACTGCTGGCTCAGGTCGCTCTTGCAGCCGAGGCAGGAAAGCAGAGCGGCTGCCACCACGGTGGCGTGAGCGGCCACGTATTTGAACCGTGTCATGACGCGCCTCCTTGCGCCTCATTCCTGCGTCTCATTGCGGCCCGACAAGGGGCCGCCGCCATCCGATCACTGTTTCGTCACGTGCAGAGCCGGGTCAGCCGCCGGTCTTGTCGGTCGGCATGCGGTCGATCACCTCGTCGATCAGCTTGTATTCGAGCGCCTCCTGCGCCGACATGAAGCGGTCGCGATCCGTATCCTGCTCGATCTTCTCAAGAGGGTGGCCCGTGTGCTTGAGCAGGATGGCATTGAGCTTGTGCTTGATGTTCTTGAACTCCTTCGCATGAATCATGATTTCCTCGGCCGTTCCCTCCATGCCCGCGAGCGGCTGGTGGATCATGATTCGCGCGTTGGGCAGCGCCCGCCGCTTTCCCTTTGCGCCGGCGGTGAGCAGCACCGCGCCCATCGAGGCGCACTGTCCGATGCAGTAGGTGGCGACGTCGCAGGTCACGAACTGCATGGTGTCGTAGATGGCCAGACCGGCCGTGACGCTGCCACCTGGGGAGTTGATGTAGAGGTGGATGTCAGACTTCGGGTCGTCAGACTGCAGGAAGAGCAGCTGGGCGACGATGGCATTGGCCACCTCGTCGTTGACCTGCGAGCCAAGGAACACGATGCGGTCCTTGAGCAGGCGGCTGTAGATATCCATCGCCCGCTCTTCGCGGCCACTCTTTTCGATGACGAACGGAATCAGGGGCATGGGCAGCTTCTCGGCTGGGGCTGGGGCTGGGAGGGGGAGTCGTGCGGTACGTCGCGAGCCTGATGAGGGCGGAGGTTGGGGCCGGGGAGCGGGATCAGTCCTTGCCTTCGTCTTCTGCCGCGACCGGCGGCTTGGTGAGCACATCGTCGACCAGTCCATACTCCTTGGACTCGGTGGCCGTGAGATAGCGGTCGCGGTCGGTGTCCTTGGCGATGCGTTCGATGGGCTGGCCGGTGTGGTGGGCCAGAATTTCGTTGAGGATCTCCCTGGTCTTGATGATCTCGTCGGCCTGGATCTCGATGTCGCTCACCTGCCCGCCCACCTGACCGTAAGGCTGGTGGATCATGACCTTGGCGTGGGGCAGTGCGAACCGCTTCCCCTTCGCCCCGCCCGCAAGCAGGACGGCACCGCCGCTGGCGGCGAGCCCGACGCAATAGGTCGCGACGGGGCAGGAAAGAATCTGCATCGTGTCGTAGATGGCCATGGTGGCCGTGACGCTGCCGCCGGGCGAATTGATGTAGAAGTGGATGTCCTTGCGGCGGTTTTCGCTCTGCAGGTACAGCAGTTTCATCACCAATTCGTTGGCGTTGCCG
>JBIIOL010000448.1:0-3534 GCA_044336965.1 Pirellulales bacterium
CACCGTCGCCGGGCGGCGCCGTCCGCAGCCGCAGCGGGCCGACGTGAGCCTCGGTGATGAACGGACGCTCGGCGACGGGCTGTCCGGGCAGGAGACGATCATCGAGGACATCGAGGTCGTCGATCTCGAGGCCAGATACAAGATCGAGGGCACGCTCGGCCAAGGCGGCATGGGCGCGGTGATGCTCGCCACCGACACGCGGCTCGACCGCAAGGTGGCGATCAAGCGGATCCTGGGAGAGGCGGCCGGCAATCGGATGGCCGTGAACCGCTTCCTCACCGAAGCCAAGTCGATCGCTGCGCTCAATCACCAGAACATCGTGCAGATCTATGACTACGGCCGTGCCAAGGACGGGCCGTTTCTGATCATGGAGTATGTCGATGGCGGCAGCCTGCTCGACAGG
The DNA here is from genome assembly GCA_044336965.1 of Pirellulales bacterium. Taxonomy (GTDB): domain Bacteria; phylum Planctomycetota; class Planctomycetia; order Pirellulales; family UBA1268; genus CAMCQY01. The sequence continues at coordinate 404 of JBIIOL010000448.1, forward strand.
TGCCGCGAGGGAGCGTTGCCACTGGAGGACGCTGTCGAACTGACGTGCCAGCTCTGCGACGGCCTCGCGAAGGCGCATGACCTGGGCATCATCCATCGCGACATCAAGCCGGCGAACGTGCTGCTCACGAGGGACGGCACCCCGAAGCTGACCGACTTCGGCCTCGCGAAGGCGGAAGCTGGCGACCGCGGTCAGACGATGACGGGGGCGGTGCTCGGCACGCCCGACTTTATGCCGCCGGAGCAGCGGCGCGACGCGAGCCTCGTCGACGCCCGCAGCGACCTGTGGAGCCTCGCGGCGACGGTCTATCAGATGGTGACGGGGCGGAGCCCGAAGATCATCCGGTTCGATCTTTTGCCCGCGGAACTCACCAACGTGCTCGGCAGGGCGCTCGAGGACGAAAAGGGCGACCGCTACCAGTCGGCCCGTGAACTGCGGGATGCGATCAAGGGCAGCCTGCGGACCGGGGCGATCGCAACGGCTGAGGTCGCAGCCGAGCAGGGGACGTGTCGCGCATGCGGGGCAAAAAACGACGTCAGCCGCAAGTTCTGCAGGGGCTGCGGAGGTTCGCTGGAGGTGCCGTGCCTCTCCTGCGACAAGCCGATGTCGATGTGGGAAGAGATCTGCGGATCGTGCGGAGCCAAGCAGACGCCGATCCTCGAACAGCGACGCGAACAGATGACCGCCGCGCAGGTGAATGCGGAGGGGCTGCTGGGGGACTTCGAATTCGACAGGGCCACGGCAGCGGCCACGCCACTGCGCGATGAGCCGCATCCGAGGCTGACGCACCTGAGGGACTGGGCGGAGCACTTCCTAGAGCAGGTCGACACGAGCAGGACGGAGCAGCTCGGCCGGGCGAAGGCTGCAGCCGAGGAAGCCCTCGCGCACGAATGGGCCAACGACTACCCCGCGGGCATTCGAGCTCTCGACACGGTGCCGGCGGTGATTCGCGCTCAGACGGTGACCGGCAGGAATGAGACGGCGGAAACCCTGCTTGCACGGCTGATCGCGAAGCATACGGAGTCGACCGAACTCGACTCAGGGATCCGCGAAGCCGTCAGGGAGAAATCGCTCGCCGGCCTGCTGTCGAAGGTTGCGAGACTGGCGGAACTGCGTCCCGATCGGGCCGACATCGAAAGACTGCAGGGGCAGCTTGAGGAGCGGGAGAGACGGTTGCAGGGGCAGCGCGACGCCCTCCTGGGGCAGGCTCGCGAGGCATTCGAGCGAAAAGACTATGCCGCGGCGATCAAGTCGCTCGATCAGATCGATGCCGAGGTGAAAAACGAGGAGGGCGCACAGTTCCGTGGGCGTTGCCAGAACGCACACAATCGTTCGCTCGAACTTGCCCAGACCATCAAGGCCGCAGTGGCGGAGCAGCGGCTCGATGGCCTGCTCGAGACCGTGGACGAATACCTGACGCTCAAGCCGACCACGCCCGATCTCCAGAAGCTGCGGGCCACGCTCGTCGAGCGGGCGGATCGAATCGAAAAAGAGCGTCAGGCAAGCGTACGACGTGCACTCAGGCGTGCGATGGCGGGCACGTTCCTGATCGGTTTCCTCTGCGTGTCGGGGCTGGCGGGCTATGTTTGGTATCAGCGACAGATGCATCGCACGGCCACGATCGCCAAGGCTTTGCAACTCGGTCGCTGGGACGAGGTGCTCGCGTTGGATTCGGGGAATGCCGTCGCCCTCCTCGGTCGAGCCCAGTCGAAGCTCAGGTTTCAGCCGCCAGGCATCGATGCGGACATCGATGGTGCGTTTCGCGACATCGCATCCGCCGAGCAGCATGACCCGCCGTCGGAAAAGCTGAGCGAGGTCAAGCTGGCAGCCTTTCTTGCGAGGGCACTGGCGAGGCTGGCAGCGACGCCCATCGACATCGACGGTGCGTTTGACGACATCGCCGCCGCGGAGGCAATCGACTCCCAGTCGGCACAGATCAAGGAGGCGAAGGTGGCCGCATACGTGGCACGGGCGATCAACGCCGCGAAGATGGATCAACTGTCGCAGGCGGAGACAGACCTCGCCGAGGCGAGGAGCCTGGGTGGTTTCAGCGCGGCCGTGGCCGAGGGTCGCGACGCCATCGCCTCGGCATGGCTCGCGCAGGCCGAAAACGCCCTGGCCAAACAGGACATCGCCGGCATGCGCACCGCCAGTGCTGCGGCGGCGAAGGCCGGTGCGACGCCGGCGCTGGTGAAGAAACTCTGGGTGGAGACGATCGAGGGCTGTGTGAAGCGTGTCGATGCCAAAGGGATGGAGGCTGCCTGCTCCGCCGCGAGAGAGTATGGCGTGGACGGTGCCGAGGAGGGGGCAATGTGGCTGCGGTTTGCAGATGCCGCTGCGAAGAAAGGAGATACGTCTGCCGTTCGGGCGGTCCTCGCTGCCGCCGTGAAAGGTGGCGCACAAAAAGAGCGGTTGAAGCGGGTGTGGGAGAAGCTGGCCGAGAGCTACGTGGAGCGACTCGATGCGGAAGGGCTGGAGGCGGAGTGCGTCGCCGGGAAGGAATACGGACTGACGTCGGTGGAAGGGGCCGCGGTCTGGCTGCGGTTTGCGGAGACCGCGCTCAAGAATGGGGACGCGGTGGCAGTGGGCGTGGGATGTGACGCTGCGATCAAGGCTGGGGCGACGGCTGAGCAGGTCCGGCCGACGCAGGTGCGTGGCATGGTCATGCATGCCGAGGCACTGCTTGCCGCTGGAGAAGCCGCGAAGGGTGTGGACCTGGTGATCACGGCGATCGACGCGGATGTCGTGTCGGCCGTCAACCTGCTCTCCGGGGAGGCATCGAAGCCCCTGCGCGATGCCACGCGGGGCGAATATCGCAAACGGTTCGACAACGCGCTGGAAAAAGAGGATTTCAAGAACGCGATCGTGATCGCGGCAGCGGCGGCGCGTCTCGATCCGCTGACGGAGTCATGGCTGACTGAGGCTCTGACGGCCGACAGGTTGATGCGGCTTCCATCAGAGGCGTTGTCGATGCTGCCCACGAAAGTAGTCGTCTCGCTTCCACCGATTCGGAACTCGATCGGCATGCAGTTGAAGCTGATACCGGCGGGTTCGTTCATGATGGGTGAAGAGGACCTCGGTACAGGCCGTGACGACGTTCACCGCGTGACGCTGACAGAGCCGTTTTTTGT
>JBIIOL010000449.1:0-3532 GCA_044336965.1 Pirellulales bacterium
CGGCCGCCGACAGCTACCGCTGGCGGACGGTCGGCATCCTCTGCGGCTTTTACGTGTTTTCGATCCTCGCCAAACTCGTGGGGCGGCTCAGCAGACCGCTCGGTTGGGTCGGCTACCTTTCCGTCCTGAATGCCTACGAGCCGCAGCGACTGGTTGGCGACGCGGCCGAGTCGTGGCGGCTGCTGGCACAGTACGACGCCGTGCTGATCGGGGTGGGGGTGGCGGCCTACGTGATAGGAGCGGTCGTGTTCGTCAAACGCGACCTCCCGGCACCTCTGTGAGACTTCCCGGGGAAAGTCCCCGGAAGGTCTGCAGAAAGTCTGCATGGCAGGAAAATGGCCACTTGATCCATACTATCGGGTGGAGAAGGAAACCTGCCCCCAGCGCCTGCACTCGGCTCACAGGAAGCATGCCCCATGATGACATCGTTCAGCCACCGACTGCTGCTTGCGTTCGCTCTCTTTGCCGCCACGGCGCGCGGCGCCGCAGCGGAGCCCGCCGACACCGGAGCTGAACCGGCCGCCACGGCCGATTCGCCCGGCCAGGACGACCTCGATGCTGCCGTCGATGCAAAGCTTTCCGCGCAGAGCATCGATGACTTCGCCAACGTCCTCGACCTTTGCAAGCGGGCCATCAAGAAGGGACTCGCCGCCGAACAGAAACAGTTCGCCGAAGATCTCTACACCGACACCCTGATGTATCGCGCTGGCCGGATCGTGCAGGCGATCTACGAGGTCGAGACCCCCGATCCGCAGTGGCCGCGGCTGCGGTCGTTTGCCATGCGGGATCTGAACGAGGTGATCGAACGAGATCCCAAACTCGGCGATGCCCAACTCATGATCTCGCAGCTGGAAAGCCTGCCCGGCGGCAACCGGGAACGGGCACGCACGGCAGCCACGCAGGCGATCGAACTGCTGCCCGACGACAGACTGCAGATGGCCCAGGCCCATGTGGTGCTCGGCAACACGTCCGACGCGGATGATCGCGAGGGGCGGGCTTCGCACTACGACAAGGCTGTCGAGCTTGCGCCACGTGACAAGGATATCCGACGGACCCGGGGCCTGTTCTACCTGCTCACGGACGAGTTCGAGAAAGCCCGTGGTGATCTGGAGGCCGCCATCGAGGCCGATCCGGAAGATGCCTCGTTGCAGGAGGCGCTCGGCCTGTCGCTGATGATGGACGACAAGCTGGAGGCCGCCGAGGAGGCATTCGATCGGGCCATCAAACTCGCTCCGGACTCCTCGGGCGCACTCCTGCAGCGGGCTCGCGTGCGGGCCATGCGGGGCGATCGTCCCGAGGCGATTGCCGATCTCGACAAGGCGATCCGCATCGCCCCCGACGAGGTCGTGCCGCTCGTTCTCCGCGCCCGCATCCATCAACAGGCCGGTGATTCTGAACGGGCCGCGGCCGATCTCGAACGGGTGCTCGCGAAGCACCCGGACCACCCGGCGGCCATCGAGCTGCGTGGCCTCATCGCCGCCGAACGCAACGACTACCCGGCAGCGATTCGCGACTTCCGCAAGTTGGTGGCGCAAAAACCCGACGATGCCGTGCTCGTGGGGCAGTTGGGCATGCTCTACCTCGCGGCGAAGCAGCCGCGTCAGGCGATCAAGCGGTTTTCCCGATCTATCGAGCTCGACGACAAGAACTTTGCGAGCTGGAGGGGCCGCAGCGATGCGGAGATCTCGATCGGTGAACACAAGGCGGCGAAGGCGGACCTCGAGAAGGCATTGGAATTGCAGCCGGACGATTCCGGCGTTCTCAACAACCTGGCGTGGCTGCTGGCAACCTCGCCCGACGAGGCGATCCGGGACGGCAGACGGGCGATCGAACTGGCCCGCAAGGCCTGCGAGGAGACGACGTGGAAGCAGCCCCACATCATCAGCACGCTGGCGGCCGGCTACGCCGAGACAGGGGATTTCACCGAGGCGAAGAAGTACAGCAAACAGGCGGTCGAGTCGGAAGGCACCGCGCCGGAAGTGAAGACGCAGTTGGCGGGCGAGTTGGCGAGCTACGAGTCCGAGAAGCCGTGGCGAGAGCGACAGGAGCAGGAGGATCAGCCGCTGGAAGCTGAGCGAGACGTCGATCTCGACGCTGGCGAGGCGGATGACGAACAGGCAGCGAAGCCGCAGGAACCGGTCGCGCCCAGGAAGAAACGCCGGCCATTCGATTGACTCGCTTGACGCCGGGTCATTTCACTTTCCCTGAACCAGTGCGTCGTGCCGGACGGCGGCCTGATGGGCTGCCTCCTTGTTGCCGGCCCGTTGCCAGGCGCGATAGGCGAGCAGCGTGGCGGATACCGCCTTGTCGATCCGCTGATCGGCTGCGGCACGGGTGGCGATGTTCTCAGCGGCCGAAGCCAGGCCGGCAGCCCGCTGGGCATCGAGGCCGCGGAGAGGAATCTGCTTCAGGCAACGCAACTCCGTGTCGATCGCATCGAAATCGTAGGCTGCCGCCGCCAGGGTGATCGCGCGGTTTACCAGTCCGGCCTGTCCGGCCGCCTCGCCGAGCCGTCGCGCCTCATCGAGCATCAGCCATTTGAGAGACCGGTCGTTCTCGATGATGGCGGCCGTGAGCAGAGTCTCCGCAGCCAGCCGCGCACCGGCTGAGGTGTTGGCATGGGACAGGGTGTCCCGGAATCGCCGCTGCATTTCAGCGCGGCTGAAGGCCAAATCGCGGGATGATGGCGGTTTGTCGGGCCCGCCGATCGGGCCGAGTTGCTGCATTCTGGGGCGGAGTTCGGCGGTCTCCGCGGTGGCCGGCTGCACGGCCGCGTCTTCGGCGGCGCACGCCCCACCTGTCCAAGCCAGCACAGGGACGACGGCCGCAATCGCGATGGAGCGAACGTGTGCCAAGGGCTTTTAGCGGGCAGATGGATAAAAGTGGGACATTTCCATGAATGTCGAGGCATGACCGGTGGCACGGATCGTCTGGATGGTCGTGCCGCCCGCGGGCCGCTGAATCTTCCGCACCTGTCCTTGGAGTTGGCTGAGTTGCCGCGACTGGCGGGCAGACTGCTGCTGTTGGGCAAACTGCTCCTGCTGCGGCCGCACGAGGCCCTGCATGGCCCCGAGCGTTCCGCCCGTCGTGGGGTTGTTGCCCTGGAAAGCCAGCCCCATGTAGGGGCTCATCGAAGGCCGGCGAGTGATGTTGGAAAACGGTGTGTTGCCGCCGCCCGGTCCCTGGGCGATGGCCCGACCGCATGGCAGGAGGCCGAGGACAAACGTCCCCGCCACGATCGCCATCGTCATTCCACGCGAATGCGACTTCATCTTCTGCGTCTCCGGAAAGGGAACCTCTTCCATCTATACCACCGGCTGTCGACCGGCACCACTCGGGGGTGCCTTCGGGTCTCACTCCGACAGACCGTATCCGGCGATTGCCCGATCCATCAGGACCTTCAAGGCCGCCTTCACGAGCGGCTTGTCGTGGATCCAGGCCGCGAAGTCCTCGCCGTGGGCAGCGTAGAGGTCACGCAGCCATGTCGGGGCTTCCGCCAGCAGCCAGGCCCTGAACAACAGCCACTTCGGGT
>JBIIOL010000450.1:0-3528 GCA_044336965.1 Pirellulales bacterium
GTCGTCCTCGAGGCCCTTCGGGAACTTCTTGCCGTGCTTGTAGTAGTCGATGCAGACCTGCGTCGTGATCGTGAAGCCCGGGGGCACCGGCAGGCCGATCTTGGTCATCTGGGCGAGATTGGCCCCTTTGCCCCCGAGCAGGGCCTTCATCGTGCCGTCGCCGTCGCACTTTTTGGCACCGAAGTAATAGATCATCTTGCCCGGCTTGCCGCTCTGCTTCCCGCTTTTGGTGGACGCATGCTTGGAGGACTTCTTTGCGGGAGTGGTGGCCATGGGCTGATCGAAACCTTTCGTAGCGGGTCGGAGCGGTCAAAAAGATCCGGCGCATCGCACCGGGAAGCCAAGAAAACGCGGCCGGTTTGGGCCGTCAAACTCGCCAGAATCTAGTTGCGCGGGCGGGTACCGTCAACGAGCGAATTGAGGCGGCACCCGCCCCTGAGGCGGGCTATAATATGGAATCTGGTCGTGCGCATCCCCCGCCAACACCGTTGACCGTGACCATGCCCAGCCCATCTCAGCAACTCCGCCACCCCGCCTTCGGGTTGCTGGTCGCAATGCTGGCCCTCTGCAGCCTCTCCGCAGGGCGGGGGGGTGCGGCTGCTCAAGCGGCCGAAAAGGTCCCGGACTTCACGCGCGACATTCGGCCGATCCTCTCGCACAGCTGCTTCGCCTGTCACGGTCCTGACGAGCACGACCGGCGTGGCGGCCTGCGGCTCGACGACCGCGACGCAGCCACGTCCGAACTCGACTCTGGCGCCAGGGCCATCGTCCCCGGCAGGCCTGACGAGAGCGAACTGATCGCCCGAATCCACGAGACCGACCCCGACACGATCATGCCGCCGCCCGAGAGCAACCACCTGCTCACGGCCGCCCAGAAAGAGACGCTGGCCAAGTGGATCGCGGCCGGCGCCCACTACTCACCACACTGGGCCTACGTCGCCCCCCGGCCGCATGCCCCGCCACCGATCCGTCGGACCGACTGGCCGATCAACTGGATCGATCCCTTCGTCCTTGGGCGTCTGGAGGCCGAAGGACTCGCGCCCGCCAACGACGCCGATCCACGCACGCTCGTCCGCCGTCTCACTCTCGACCTCACCGGCCTACCACCATCGCCGGCCGAGGTCGATGCCTACCTCGCCGACACCCGGCCCGATAGCTACATGTTGTTATTAGACCGGCTCCTCGCCTCACCTCGGCATGCCGAGCGGCTGGCGGCCTGGTGGCTCGATCTCGTCCGCTATGCCGACACGGTCGGCTACCACGGCGATCAGGACCACAGCATCTCGCCCTATCGAGACTGGGTTATCAAGGCGTTTTTCGACAACATTCCATTCGATCGGTTCACCGTGCTTCAACTCGCGGGCGATCTTGTTGGCCCTGCCGGCAATGAACACACCGATGATCCGGTGCTCGCCAGTGCCTACAACCGGCTGCTGCAGACGACGCATGAAGGCGGCCTGCAGCTGAAGGAATATCGCGCGATCTATCAGGCCGACCGGATCCGTAACGTGTCGGGCGTGTGGATGGGAGCGACCGTGGGCTGCGCGCAGTGCCACGACCACAAGTACGACCCCTACACGGCCAAAGACTTCCACACGCTCGGCGCTTTCTTCTCCGATATCGACGACGAACGGCATATCGACAAGGGGGGATTCGGCGGCCAAATGCTCAACGGTATGCCGACGAAGCGGGATCCCGAGGTGACGATCGTCGGCCCGTTCGACCGCACGCCGGCCAGCGAACTTGACGCCCGGATCCACTCGCTCGAAACCCAGTTGCCGCCGCTCGTGCTGCCGCCGCGGGCCCAGCCCGAGGAGCCCGAACCCGAGAGCGTCGTCGCCAGCCGCATCGAACTCGATCGCTTGAAGTCGCAGCGAAAGCAGCTTGACCGGTCGCTGATGATCACTCGGCCACTCGCGACGCCCCGTGACGTCCGCATCCTTCACCGTGGCAACTGGATGGATGAGACCGGGCCGATCGTCGAGCCGGCCGTTCCCGCTTTCCTCGGCAGGCTCGACACCAAGGGCCGAGCGACGCGGGCCGATCTGGCCCGCTGGCTGATCACGCCGGTCGCCGCCGGCGGCGTGGGCGAGTTCACCGCCCGCGTCATGGTCAACCGGATCTGGGCCCTGTTCTTCGGCGCCGGGCTCTGCCGCAGCGCCGGCGACTTCGGCGGCCAGGGCGAATTGCCCGACCATCCGGAACTGCTCGATCGGCTGTCGCTCGAATTCATGCAGCAGGGCTGGGATCTGAGAAAACTCATCCGCACGATCGTGACCAGCCGAGCCTACCGGATGTCGTCCGACGCGTCGGCTGATCTGCTCGCCCGTGACCCCGACAACCGGCTGCTCGCGAGGCAGGGCCGCTGGCGGCTGCCCGCCGAGGGCGTCCGCGACGCAGCGCTTTTTGCCGGCGGGCTGCTGGTTGAGCAACTCGGTGGAACGAGCGTGCATCCTTATCAGCCTGCCGGCTACTACCGGCACCTGAATTTTCCGCAGCGAGAATACAAAGCCGACACCGATAGCCGCCAGTGGCGGCGCGGGCTCTACGTCCACTGGCAGAGGATGTTTCTCCATCCGCAATTGCTGGCGTTCGACGCGCCCACCCGCGAGGAATGCACCGCCGCCCGGATGAAGTCCAACACGCCCAAGGCAGCGCTCGTGCTCCTCAACGATCCGACGTTCATCGAGGCGGCGAGAAAGCTCGCAGAGCTTGCCGTCACCACGGGCGGCACCAGCGACGACGACCGGATCGAGTTCCTCTGGAAACGCGCGCTTTCCCGTCCGCCCGCCCCCGAGGAACGCACGCTCGTGAAGGGCCTGCTGGCGCGTCGCCGCGATGAGTTCAGGGCCGACCCGAAGGCGGCAGGCGAACTCCTCGCTGTCGGCCTCGCGCCGCGTGACAAAACATTGAACGAGCCCGAACTAGCCGCCTGGACCGCCGCTGCCCGCGCCGTGCTCAACCTCCACGAGGCCATCGCGAGATACTAGCCATGCACGACCCGCTCACGATCCATCGCCGCACATTCCTCACCCGCTCCGGCCTCTCGCTCGGCGGTGCCGCGCTCTCGGGTCTGCTGGCCCGCGATGGGCTGGCGGCGGCGATCGCGCAGGTTCCACGAGCGGGCGGCGCGTCCGATCGGTATCCGGGCGCGGTCTATCCGCTCCACCATCCGCCCAAAGCGAAGTCGGTGATCTTCCTCTGCCTGGCCGGCGGCCCGAGCCATCTGGAAACCTTCGACCACAAGCCGGTACTCAAAAAGCTCGATGGCCAAGAGATGCCGGAGAGCGTGACGGCCGGCCAACCGATTGCGCAGCTCCAGGGGCAGAAGCTCGTCTGCCTCGGTCCCATCCAAGGCTTCTCGCGGCACGGCGATTGCGGCGCCGAGGTGAGCGATTATTTTCCGCTGCTCGGGGGACTCGCCGACAAATACGCGATCGTGCGGAGCATGGTGACCGAGCAGATCAACCACGATCCGGCGCACACCTACATGAACTGCGGCACGGCGCTCTCCGGCCGGCCGAGCAT
>JBIIOL010000451.1:0-3525 GCA_044336965.1 Pirellulales bacterium
CACCGGCGAGGATGTTGATGCTGGCGAGGGCTGCGTTGACTGCTGCCCCCACCAGCGGCACGGAAGACAGTGACGGTGGGGCGGAGGGTTCGTTGGTCGTCATGACTGGGTTGCTGCGATCGGCTCCAGGAAACCAGGCCGTCAGGGCGCCGCCGCTGGCAGCGGTACGAAGCGGACGTAGTCGAGGCCGAACATCCAGGCCTTCGTGGCGGCCGGGTTCTCGCCGACGATCTCCACCGCGAGCGACGCCGTGCCCGGCTCGAGGTCGAAGACGCCGAGTGACAGTTCCGGCGTGATCGTCACTGCGTCTTTTTCATAGAGATCGATCGGGCTCGTCGCCGTGCCACCGTTCCAGGCCATCGTCACGATGCCGTAGTCGTGCGCCTTCGAGCAGACGGCCACTATCTCGTGCCGGCCCTTCACCGACACCGGCACCTCGAGGACGATTCTGCCGCCGGGCCGGGCGCCGGTCCACCAGACCTGCGCGTCGCCACTCCAGCGGGCTGCCTTGAAGCTGGTCATTCGCTGAGGCTGGACCGACCCGGCCGACCGCGACGCGACTTGCATGGCCTCCGCCTCGACGGCGCCGGGAATCCTGCTGTCAGCGTTGAAGGGCGGCGGCCCCTCGCCCGGCAGCGGCACCTGCAACGGATGCCGCAGGTAGGCGACCAGGTCGCGGGCCGCGGTGGGCGCAAGCTGCGCAAGCTGGTTCTCCGGCATCAGCGACTGCGGGGAAAGCACACGGCTCTCGATGTCGTCGAGCGGCACCGTCACCTGCTCGGTGGGCGTCTGCAGCGTCACGCTCGTTGGCGTTTCCTTGACGACGATCCCGGCGATCGACCGGCCGTCGTCGGTCACCACGATCGTCGTCTGGTAGTCGCGGCCCACGACGGCGCTCGGGTCGAGCAGATTCGCCAGCAGGTATTCGAGATCGGCCCGATTCGAACCTGTGAGGTCGGGCCCGATCCGCCCACCCTGCCCGTGCAGCTGGTGGCAGGCGCCGCAGGTCTTTGCAAACGTGGCCCGTCCCTGCGAGAGATCGGCATCCTTCATGGCTGAAGGCTTGAGCGCCGTCCGCCACTTCTCGAAGTCGGCCTTCCGGTCGGAGGGTGTTGCCCGGATCGTGCCCCAGACCTCGTTGAGCCTCGCGAGTACCCGCGGATCGGCCGACTGGGCGAGCCGGCCGACGGTGAACGCCGAGAGGTCACCCCGCGGCACGGCGTCTGTCGCGATGGCGTCGAGCAGGCTGAGCGTCCAGGCCGGCCGCGACGTGAGCGTGGCGATTGCGGCTTGCCGGCAGTCCGCCGGAAGGCCCTCGTAGGCCGCCACGAGCGCGGCGGGCGTGCCGTCGCTGGGAACGGCGGCGAGGCCGTCGATCGCCTCCTTCTGAATCGCGGGATCATCGACGAGCCGTTGCAGCACCGCGGGCAGCCCATCGTCGCGGGAGCTGACGAGCGCTTGCAGGGCCTCGCGACGCTGATCGCGGTCGGCGTCACGGTTGGCGATCAGAGCCCGCAACTGCGGCACGACGCGTGGATCGCCAAACCGCACCGCCGCCAGATCCGCCAGCCTGCGGACCGCGTCGTCAGGGTCGGCGCGCAGCTGCTCGTAGCCCTGTTGCCAGGCCCGCGGCGCCGGCATCCGTCCCCGTGCGGCCAGCGCCGCCACGATCTCCTCGAGCATCCACTTCCGCGCGTTCGAGTCGCTGGCCGACAGCTGCGCCACGAGCGGCTCGTAGCAGGACTCTTCAGAGGCGGCGCGGCGGACGATGAACCGCGAGACCGTGGGGATGCGGCTCGCGGCGGCGATCGCGAGCGCCCGTGTCGGATCGAGCGGCACGAGTGGCTCGATGGCATACCAGTTCATGAGCGGGAGGTTGTGGTCCTCGGCGTCCTCCGCATGGGTGACGAGCGCCGCGGAGATCGGCCAGCGGGCCGCGGGCGGCAGCCGCTGGAGGGCCGAGCAGATCGCCAGACGGACCAACGGCGAGGGATCCTCGGCCGCGAGCCGGTGGAGCCTGTCGAGCAGAGCGGGCGAGAGGGTGCCACCCTCAGCGGCCAGTTGGATCGCCCAGCCCCGCACCGCGGCATCGGGGTCGTCGAGCAGCCGCTCGATGCGTGCGGCGGAGAGCTGCCCGGTGACGTGCATGGCCCAGATCACACGCAGTCGCTTGGGGACGGTAATGGCCGCGGCGAGTTTCTCGTCAAGCAAGCGTGGCGTGTCGGTGGCGAGCCGACCGGCAGCGGCCCGTTCGTGCAGCAGCCGGCGGGCGTGCCGCACGAACCAGTCGTTGTCGTGACCGAGCAGATCGACCAGTGTCGCGTCGGTCTCGCTGGCGAGGTTGACCTTCACCGGTGCCGGTGCCGCCCGGTCGTAGAGCACCTTGAAGATCCGACCGTTGCCCCGATCGTGCACCTGGTCGTCCCGGTGGTGGCACTGATTGCGGTCGTACCAGTCGATGAGCACCATCTGGCCATCGGGCCCGACCTGCAGCGAGATGAACTGCGACCACGAGTCGTTGGCGAAGAGGAAGTCGGGCTCTCCATCCCCGACGTAGCCGGAGCCGGTGGGCGTGAGCCGGTCCTCGTTGATCCGGGCGCCGTGGATGTTGTTCATGAACAGCCGGCCGCGGTAGCGATCGGGCCACGAGCCGCCGAGATAGATGCAGGCGCCTGAGTGGGCGTGGCCGCCGCCGATGGCGTCGGAGCGGTCGCGGTCGGCGTTGTTCCACTGCCCGCCGGTCCAGTGCCGGTGGCGGGCGATCGTCTTGATGTCGTCGAACGAGTAGGGATTGAAGTGCTGGCCCGCCTGCCGCTGATACCGCGCTCCCTGGATCACGTGGTAGAGGTGCGGAATCACGCACGCCGTCTGGAACGAATGCCCCAGATCGTTGAAGTCCACGCCCCACGGGTTGCTCGTGCCTTCGGAAAAGACTTCGAAGACATGCCGCACCGGATGGTACCGCCAGATGCCGGCGTTGATTCTCGTTCGGTCGGCCTCGGTCGTGCCCGGCCTGCCGACGGCGGAGTGCGTGAACACGCCGTGGCAGCCGTAGAGCCAGCCATCAGGCCCCCAGATGAACGCATTGAGCGTCTCGTGGGTGTCCTGCGCACCCCAGCCGTCGAGCAGGATCGTGGGCTCGGCGTCGGGGATGTCGTCGCCGTTGACATCGGGGATGAAAAGAAGATCGGGCGCCGCGCCCACCCACACGCCGCCAAAACCCACCGCCATACCGCTGACGAGGTTGAGACCATCCTTGAAGACCTTCCGGGAGTCGAGCACGTGGTCGCCGTCGGTGTCCTCGAAGATGAGGATCCGGTCGCGGGCATCCTCGGGGGCAACCTTCCGCGGGTAGGCATAACACTCCGCAACCCAGAGCCGGCCGCGGTCGTCGAAGCACATCGCGATCGGCTGGCAGACGTCGGGTTCGGCCGCGAGCAGTTTGACGGAGAAGCCGGGTGGAGCCGACATCGCCTTTGCTGCATCGAGCGGCGCGAGGCCATCGGCCATCGGCATGCGCCGTCG
>JBIIOL010000452.1:0-3521 GCA_044336965.1 Pirellulales bacterium
GTATGGCGAGATCAGATTCGTTCCAGGATGGTGAGCCCGTTGTTGTTCAACCCGTTGGTGCCTGGCCGGATGACCTCGACCCGGTCCATGCCGAAGGCCGACGTTTTCGCTTGCGCGCGGCTTTCACGATGATAGTTCGGCCTTTGATCTCTGGGTAAATTGTGACGCCCTGCCCCCCAGGCGAGTGTCGCGGCCGGGTGTTCGCCAACCCCTGCGCCGCCGGGGTGCTCGCCGCCTTGGCCGGGGAAAGGCCGCAGCTGGTCATGTGTAGCGGGCGTAGCCGAGGTGCCGCATGGTGTTGGCCAGCCGGTCTTCGATGCCGCGGCCCATGGAGTGGTCGATGTAGTCTGACCAGAGTTTTTCGTTCTCTTTGATCGGTCCTGAGAGCAGCGGATCCTGTCGCCAGGAGTCGAGACCGGGCGTACGCTGGGCTACGCAGCTCGCGTCGTACGGCTCCCCGACAAACGAGCAAATCCGGGCGAACGTGTCTGGCGGGGTGGCAGTGAAGTCCTCGTAGCGAATGAGCAACAGCCGGGCGGCGAGGCGGTCTGCCTCTGCGATCGTCGCCTCGTAGGCCCGAGAGAATGTCAGCGGCCCCACGCTCTGCAGCCAGCGGATGCTCGGCGAATCAGCGGGCTCCGTCTGCACGGCGACGCCGAGCCGGCGTCGATAGGAGCTATAGACGTCGAGGGGGTGACGGATCATGCAGAGGATCCGGGCGTCGGGGAACGCCGAAAGGATCTGCGGGAGCCGGTGGATGTGGTCGGGCGTTTTTTCGACGATCCGCTGCACGCCGCGGGCACGGGCCGCATGCGAGAAATAAGCCCGCAGAGCGGCGTCGTTTCGGCCGAGCCACCAGGCCAACGCCCGTGCCCACCGGCTGCGGTCGGTCACGCGGCGGAGCAGGGGGGCGGCGAGCAGTCGGCCGCTCCATCCCGGCGGCAGCGAGCGGAGGAGCGAGGCATGCGCCTCTGCATCGTGCAGCAGATAATCCCAGGCTTTACCCTGCCGCTCGCGGATGCTCGCTGGGTTGAGAAATACCCGCGACTCGGTGAGATCGAAGCCGTCGGGGCTGCGGGTAGGCTTGAATCGCTCGTGGGTCTGGAGCGCGAGGTAGAGCCGGCTGGTGCCACTTCGCGGAACGCCGACGATGAAGACAGGGCTGGTGATGGGCATTGTTCGGTGTGGAGCGTTTCAGGGTCGAAACATCTCTCGCGTCGTGCGTGTCATGAAGGGGCGTTCGAACCAGCGATGGAAGAGCCAGGCAATCGCCAGACTGCCCGGGATGCCGAGAGCCAGCAGCGTTGCCAATCGCGGGCCTGGCGGCAGGGCGAGTGCCTGCGTGGTCCACTTCAGAAGCACGATCCACTGCAGATGGGTGAGGTAGAGACTGTAGCCGCACAGGCCCAGCGACAAGAGACAGCGTGATTCGAGGATGCCACACACGCGGCTCGCAACAGGACCGGTTCGCGACGATGCAGCGGCGACGCTCGGGTGTCCGACCGCCAACCAGACGATGCCTGAAGCGACACAGATGCCGGCAAGAACGTCAGGGATCCACCGGACTCGTAGCGGAAGATGACTGTAGGGCACCGCAACCCACCGCATCCCGTCTTTCGCCAAGACGGTCGTGTCGAGACGCCACACAACGACGCAGAGGATCGCGACCAGCCCGGCCGTGATGGCCCCCCAGTGGGCCTTACGCATCGACCGGTACAGCGGCGCTGAACCGAATGCCACGACGGCGGCCACCATGCCCGAGGCGAACACCGGGATAAGCCAGGGAAACTGGTAAAATATGAGGTCGCGGGCACAGAGTTCCGTGAGCACGGCCGCAATTGCCACGCAGAGAGCTATGGCCGCCCACAGGCCATAGCGATGCCAAAGGGGGACGAGCACCAGCGCGAACAGCAGATAGATCTGCCACTCGCACGCGATCGTCCAGAACACACCCGTCATGCCCGCCGCCCACTTGCCGTCGAGGTTGTGGACAAGAAACAGGTGGGAGACAACACTGGGAACTGTCCAGTCGCGGGCGATCATGCGTGTGAGCTTTCGCCAGGGGGCGATGCCAGAGAGGGCAAGCCCCCGCTCGAGCGCGAGAAAGAAGACCAGCGACAGGAAGTAGGCTGCATAGTAGGGCGGCAAAATGCGAGTTGCGCGGCGGCGAAGGAAATCGAGCAGCCCGCCCGGTAGCTGGCCGCCATGAAGCACAACCGGCATCGCCAGAAGGAAACCGGAGAGCACCAGGAACGCCGGCACCGCCAGATGGCCGTGCATGATCGGGGCCATGAGCAGGGCGATCGCCGGACGGGAACGGTCGATCCCGAGGCCTGCCACGATATGAAAGAGAACGACCGTCAACGCCAGCACGCCGCGCAGCCCATGGAGAAAATCGAGCCTGGGTCGCTGAGGCTGCTCGTGATCCATACTCCGTCGTCGTCCGTTCCATGCGGGCCGCATTGTTTATGAAAATCCTACTCTCGCTCGATGAGATGTCACCAGGCGGCGGTCCGAAGTTCATGATGAACCTCGGCCGGCACCTGGTTGCTGCAGGCCACGATGTCACCGTCTGGGCCGAGCGGAAGGGGGAATGGTGGCCCGAGTTGGCAGGCCTGGGCGTGTCTACCGACTGCCCGCCGCTCAATCCCAACGATAGCCTCGCTCACCGGGCCAGGCTGGTAGCCGCCTCGTGGAACAGCCAGCGGTTCGACGTGGTGTTCGTCAACGTCAGCAGGTTCAATCGGCTGGCGTACTGTACCTGTCATCTGCTGAGCGATGATATCGCTGTCGCGTATGTGTTGCATGGTGACTGGCGGGAACTCTACGATCTGGCCGAGTTAGACATTCGGGCCTGGAACTGTGCGGTGGGCGTCAGTCCCGCGGTTCGCGAAGGCGCCGCCGCCCGCTTTCCTGCCAAGCCCGTGGTCCGCATCGACAACGGCATCGAACTCCCAACGGCCGCCGAGCGGCAATCCCGCCGTGCCTGGGAACTGCCGCTGCGGCTGCTCTTCGTCGGCCGGTTGATCGACTCGCACAAGGGCGTTTTCCGACTGCCTGTGATCCTCGCAGCCTGCCGGGCTCGCGGTCTTCCCGTAACGCTTTCGGTGATTGGAGATGGCCCTGACGGCCGGCGAATAGCGCAGCTTTTTGCCAAGAAGGGGGTGGGCGATCTCGTGACGATGATGGGCATGCAGCCGCCGTCGGCCATCGCCGCGGCCATGCGGCATCACCATGTCTTCGTATTTCCGACCAACAGCGAAGGCATGCCGCTGGTCGTGCTGGAGGCCCAGGCCAATGGCTGTGTGCCGGTGGTCACGCTGCTGCCGGGTATCACCGATGTCGCGGTCGAGGATCGCGTGACGGGTAGGCTGATGGCGCTTGGAAGCATCGACGAGTGTGTCGATCACATCGCCGACATGATGAATCGCGACGTGTGGCAGAGACACAGCGACGCCGCCATGGCCCGCACGGAGCGGCTCTTCTCGCTTTCTGCCATGGGGCGGCAGTATGAGTCGCTC
>JBIIOL010000453.1:0-3518 GCA_044336965.1 Pirellulales bacterium
GATCATTCGCTGCTTCGACTCCGGACAGCTGAAGGGATTCCGTGTTCCGGGCAGCCGGTTCCGCCGGATTCCCCGCGATCAGCTGTTTCTTTTCATGCGTGACAATGGCATCCCCACCGACGCGCTCGAGAGCGGTCGGCGGAAGATCCTCGTTGTCGACGACGATCAGGATCTCGTCGAGTTGATCACCGACGTGTTGGAGCGGGATGGCCGCTTCGAGACACGGAGCGTGAACAACGGCTTCGACGCTGGCATGATGGTCAAAGACTATCGTCCGGATCTGATCGTTCTCGACGTCATGCTGCCTGACATTAACGGCAAGGAAGTCTGCCAGCGGGTTCGTAGCGACTCCACGATGGACGAGGTGCGGATCATCTGCATCTCGGGCATGTGCGAGCCCGACAAGATCGAGGACCTGAAGGCCTCCGGTGCCAACGAGTTCCTGCAGAAGCCGTTCGAGGCTGAAGTGCTCGTCGACCGAATCTGCAGCCTCCTCGATATCGAGTCGGTGGCGGCGGGTTCGTGATGCCGCGGTGGCTGCATGCACGGCAGCCGGATCGTTCTCCAACGCGGTTCACGTCTTTCATGTTTTTTCATGGCGGCAGCGCCGGCATCGGCCGGCGCTGCCGTCCTGTTTTGGTGTGTGGCGAGTGCACCACGGCGGAGTTCGTTCGAGATGAGTCGCCAGATAAATCTCTTGGAGGAATCCTTGGAGAAATCTCATCACTTGGAGAAATCTCTTGGAGACTGACGCAGGCCGCAGTGCGGAGCCGACGGCGGTCGCCTGGCTCGCGTTCGAAGCCGAGCCAGGGCGGCTGGAGCAGCTCGGCAGGGAGCCCTGTCTGGCGATGGCCAACGCGGTGCTGTCGACGGCTGCGGGGCGGGGTCGACCTTACGGCCCTCCGCCGACGCTGATGGAGCGATTGGCGGCTGTCGCCGGCCGCGCGGTGGAAGTGGCGGCATGGCTCGCCACCGTTTCGAAGACGCCCACCGAAGTCGTGGCCTCCACCGCGCCGGCTGCAGGCCGTGACGACGCCCGGCTGCTGCTGCAGCTTGCCGAGGCGGTCGTGCTGCCCGGTGACGAGCGGTCGCCGCCGGAAGATCGTGGGCGCGTTCCGGGCCCCGAGGCGACGGTGCTGCGCGAAGCCCTCCAACTCGCCACGGCTCACGTGCAGTTGAGGGAGCATTTTGATCGTGCCGTGGCTGAGGCGCGACTGGAGGCGATGCGAGAACTCGCCTATGGAGCCGGGCACGAGATCAACAACCCGCTCGCCAACATCGCCACACGGGCGCAGGCACTCCTGCTGGAGGAGACCGACCCGGAGCGTCGTCGCAGGCTCTCCACGATCGTCGATCAGTCGTTTCGGGCCCGCGACATGATCGGGGGACTGATGCTGTTCGCTCGGCCGCCGAAGCCGCGGCCGGAGCCGGTGGATCTCGGCGGCATGATCGCGGCCGTGATCGAGTCCGTTCGTAGCCAAGCGGCCGCACGGGGTGGGCGGTTGGAATACAGCCCGCCGCCGGTGCCGCTTTCCGTCTCCGTCGACCGAGTGCAGCTCGAGGAGGCGATCAGGGTCGTGGTGGTCAATGCGCTCGAGGCAGTGGCTGCCGGCGGCCGTGTGGTGCTCGAGGCGAATCGCCGATCGATGGAGTCTGGCGGTGGGTGCGAGGTCACCGTCGCCGACAACGGACGCGGCATGTCGTTCGAGGCGGCGCGGAAGGCGTTCGATCCATTCTATAGCGGTCGCGAGGCCGGTCGCGGGGCCGGGCTTGGGCTGTCGAAGGCGTGGAGGCTGGTGGAGGCGAGCGGCGGCACGATTTTGCTCGAGTCTCGTCCCGGCCAGGGCACGCGGGTGTCGGTGCTGCTGCCAGAGGCCTCTGCAATCGAGGCCAGAGCCCTGGGAGCGGGAGCGGGACTGGCGGCAAAGTCGACCCATCTTTCCTGAACGCCGCTTCGGATGTCGGGGCAACGGCGCGGGGCGGCTTAACGCCCTGTTTCTCGCTTGTCGATGTTCTCGCGGTTCTCTATCCTCCCCAACATGCTTGCCGGGTTCGCGGCGACGGATCGCCGCCTCAAGCGTGCAGCAGGGATGGTTTCATGAGCTTCACCGGACCAAGGATGGACGCAGGCGGGACCACGCTGGACATCGATGCCCCAAACTTCGATCGCGTTGCCGCCAAAGCCACAAACCGCCAGAGTTTCGACCGTTCGGCCTCAGACCGCAGTGCGTTCGCTGGCAGTACGTTCGCTGGGATTGACCAGAGTACGGTTTCCGGAGCGATCGACGCCACGGCCGCATGGCTGTTGGCGCGGCAGTTCTCTGACGGCCACTGGCGCGGCCCGCTCGAGGGCGACACCATCTTGGAAAGCGAATTCATTCTGATCCACGCATGGGCCGGCCGGATGCATCGGCCGGAGATTGCGGGCGCCGTCCAACGCATTCTCAATGAGCAGCTTCCAGGCGGCGGCTGGGCCATCCATCCGGGCGGTCCAGTCGATGTCAGTGCCAGCGTGAAGGCCTACTTCGCGCTCAAGCTCACCGGCCATGCCCCAGACGAAGAGCCCCTCTGCCGTGCCCGCGCCGCCATCGAGCGGGCCGGCGGCCCGTGGGCTGTCAACAGTTTCAGCAAGTTCTATCTGGCGCTGCTTGGCCAGATGTCCTACGCCGACTGCCCGGCCGTGCCTCCCGAGATGGTGCTGCTCCCCGACTGGTTTCCGGTCAATCTGCACCGGGTGTCGGCATGGTCGCGGACGATGATCGTGCCGTTGTCGTTGATGTGGGCGTTCAAGCCGGTCCGTGAGATTGATCCCGAGCAGGGCATCGCCGAATTGTTCGCATCGCATGTGGGCCAGAATGGGCCGGCCCCCGTCGGCGGCAATGGCGGTTGGGCCCGATTCTTTCGCGCTGTCGACTGGTGCCTGAAAGCGTGCGACAACGTTGGCTTTCGACCGTTGCGCAGCCGCGCCGTTGCCGCCTGTCGGCGGTGGATGCTGGAGCGATTTGACGGCAGCGATGGCCTTGGGGCGATCTTCCCGCCCATCGTCTGGAGCATCGTGGCCCTGCGAGCCATGGGCTGCGACGATGACTCGGCCGAGGTGCAGGAGTGCTGGCAGCAACTGGACCGTCTCGTGGAGCGTGAGCCGGATGGCACCACCCGCCTCGAGCCCTGTCGCTCCCCGGTGTGGGATACCGCGATCTCCCTGCGTGCCTTGTCCGATGCTGCCGGTGTGGGGCAATCGCAACTGGTGCCTGAACATGACGCAGGCAACCTTGTGATGCCTTCCGCAGGTGGCTTCACTGGTCCGCTTGCGGCCGCGGTTGACTGGCTGCTTGACCGCGAGATTCGTGGACCAGGCGACTGGGCACACGATGCGGCCGGGGTTGCGCCGTCGGGCTGGTGCTTCCAGTATTCGAACCGCTTTTATCCCGATGTCGACGACACCGCGATGGTGTTGATCGCGTTGGCGACCTGGAGGGAATCGGCGGCTGTCCAGCGTGCTGGATTTCCCGCGTCTG
>JBIIOL010000454.1:0-3511 GCA_044336965.1 Pirellulales bacterium
ATTGCCGGCCGCATCCTGGGAGAACGTGTTGACCAGCGCCGTGAACAGATTGCCCAGCGACACGCTGAGCAGATACAGGCTCATGATCAGCGACTTCATCTGCGGCGGGGCCTGGGTGTAGCTGAATTCGAGGCAGGTGATCGACACGAGAATCTCCGCGGCGGTGATGACCACGTAGGCCAGCAGCTGCCAGCCCACGGAGGGCCAGCGGGCGGTGAGTTGCGACCCATCCTTCCGCACCGCCATGCCGGCGTTGACCATCGCCTCCACCCGGGCATCCTTCCCCTGCGGCCCGACGGAGCTGTCGCCGTGCTCCCGGCCCGTCCCAGTCTTCAACGTGTCGGCCAGTGCATTGAGGCCGGCCTTTCGCATGGCGGCCTCCGTCGCCACGTGGTCCACGCCGTCGTCGGCCGCGATCGGTGTGACAACGCCCCGAAACCGGCTCGCCTCGGTGTCGATCAGCCGCTGCGCATGCGCCGTGATGGCAAACGCGAGAATCGTCAACAGGAAGCCGGCGAGGATCTTGCGGAGCGGCGTCAGACTGACGAACCGTGCCATGGCCGGGTAGAGCACCAGGCTGAAGAGCGGAATGAACACCAGCACGAGCAGCGGATTGATCGCCTGGACCTGGCTCTCCAGCCACTCGACGCCGAGGAACCGTCGGTCCATCTGCTGCGCCTGCTGCACCCACGCGCCGCCGGACTGATCGTAGAGCGACCAGAACACGGCCACGAGAAGATAGAGCGGTACGAGCTTGAAGATGGCGGCCAGTCCCTCCGGGCCGAAGGTCTCGGCGAAGTACCGAGGGCCGCGCGGTGGGACGTGGATGAATCGGTGCCGGCCCAGCCAGAAGACGAGCGTGGCCAGCGCCATGAGGATGCCCGGCACGCCGAAGGCCCAGCCGGCGCCATAATTCCTGAGGAGCCACGGCGTGAGGAGTGTCGAGAAGAACGAGCCGAAGTTGATCGCGAAGTAAAACCAGCCGAACACCCGCTCGAGCAGGTGGCGGTTCGACTGGCCGAACTGGTCGCCCACGTGGGCCGACACGCAGGGCTTGATGCCGCCGGAGCCGATCGCGACGAGGGCCAGTCCTGCGAGCAGCCATCCGCGGGGCGCGAGCGTGGCTGCCAGCAGCGGCTGCGGCAGGTCCATCAGTGCGAGGCAGAGGTGCCCGAGGCAGTAGACGATCGACAACAGCAGGATCGTGAGGTACTTGCCGAGGAAGGCGTCGGCCACGATGCCGCCGATGATGGGGAAGAAATAGGCGCTGGCCACGAACAGGTGCATCCACTCCCGCGACTCTGTTTCGGTCATGAAGTCGGGCCCGCCCGCCGCGGAGTGCAGGAACTGCGTCATGAATACGACGAGGATCGTCTTCATGCCGTAGAACGAAAAGCGTTCCGCCGCCTCGTTGCCCACGATGTAGGGGATCCCCGGCGGCATGCCGGTGGTGGCGGACGGGTGCGTCGCGAAACCGTGACGGGCGGCGGTCGTGGATGGCAGGGATGTCATGGCGGTCTCGCGGGCCCCTGCTGAGGCAGGGGCAGTTGGGGCAGGGGGTCGAGGACGGCGTGGCCATGCAGGCCGAAGCAGCCAGAGAATGTGGCACACATGCCATGGATGGTGCAAACCGCGTCGGCAGCGGACACTATGAGGCTATGGATCCGAATCCAAACCCCATCGACATCCCGTCATCGGCCACGCCGCCGAGACTGCTCGTCGTCACGATCGATCGTCTGCCGGCCTGGATGCTGGCCGCCTACGGCGCCACCTGGGTGGCGACACCGTCGCTCGACAGCCTCGCGGCACGAGGAGTCGTGTTTGACCGCGTGATCACGCCGTCGCCTGCGGCTCCTGACACGTTCCACGATTTGCTCGCGGCCACGCGGCAGGATGGTCAGACGGTTCTGGCCGCAGCTGCGGCCGGTGGCTGGCAGCCGGTGTTCGTCACAGACGACGCCACCATGGCGGCCGACATGACCGCGGGCGATGTGGGGCCGGCGGCAAGCGTGCGGCTTGTCGAGGCTGTGGCGAAGGATGGGAGCGAGGAGGACGAGGCGCAGACCAACATCGCCAGGCTCGTCGACGCCGCCCTCGAGCTCATCGCATCGGGAGATCACCGGCTGGTGTGGTGCCACGTCGGGAGCCTGGGCGTGGCGTGGGATGCGCCTGAACGGTATCGCGATCGCTACATCGATCCGGAGGATCCGCCGCCACCGACCGGGGCCCGCGTACCGGGGTTCGCGGTGGACGCCGATACCGATCCCGACCTGGTCGTCGGCATCCGCCAGGTGTTTGCCGGACAGATCACGCTGCTCGACAGCCAACTCGGCCGGCTGTTCGCCGCGGTGCGTGAGGGCAGGGCTGCGGCGGTCGGTCCATGGGCGATCCTCGTCGTCGGGATCCGCGGCCTGCAACTGGGCCTGCATGGCTGGGTCGGAGTCGGTGGGCGGGAGCTGCCGTATGGCGAACTCGTTCATGTGCCGGCGATCTTCGTGGATGCTGCCGGGCGGATGGCGGCTCAGCGGTATGGCGGGCTGGTCGTGCCTGCCGATCTCGGTTGCACGCTCGCGGATCTGGTGTCGCGGGGAAGGGGATCGCAGCCTCAGGCATCCGCGGTCGATGCCGCGGCGCCATGGCGGGGAGTAAGCCTGACCTCGCTGTTCGAGCACTGGTCGCCGCCGATCCGCGATCGGGTGGTCGTGGCGGGGCCCGACGGCACCGCGATCGTCACGCCGGCGTGGCATGGCCTGCTGGAAGTGGGCCACGCGGATGCGCCGGCAAAGCCAACTGACGAACGTCGCGTCCGCCTCTTTGCCAAGCCGGATGATTGCTTCGAAGTGAGCGATGTCGCCAACCGCTGCGCCGATGTTGCCGGGCCGCTCCGGGAACTGTTGGAACAGGTCTGCGCGGGTGACCGCGAGGGCGCCTGGCTCGCACCGCTGCCGGAGACTGCAGCCGGGTAAGAACCTCGAAAATGGCGTTTTTCGGCGGCGAAAACCGCTTGGTTGCGCGGGTTGCTCCCCGCTACCATCCCCGGATGGTGTGCCCGCTGCCACAATCCGTCCCGCCATTCGCCTGTTGCCGTGGGCTGGCACGCCTCCTGCTCGCCGTGAGCGTCATGACGGCTGTGACGGCCATGACGGCCGGTTGGGGGCTGCAATCGGCCGATGCGCAGGAAGCGACGGCAGCCGACCGCCCCGTCAGCATCCGTGTCAACTGGGGAGGCGGGAAGGCCCACGCCTGGGCGGGGACGATCCGGCTGGTGCCCGCCGTGGGCGAGACGAATCAGGCCGAGGATCTCCAGTGGCAGACGCTCTGTGGTGACGCCGACGCGGCCGCGACGGTCCACGCCGTCGGCAGCACGATCTTCGTCCATGAGCCCAGTCGCCGGAGCGGCAACGGCGTCGAACTGGTGATCCCGCGGTGGCGTGGTGCACGGATCGCGGTGCGGCTGTTTGCCGATGGTGACGAACGATCCGCCTCGACCTTCGAGGCCGGTGTCGCCGAC
>JBIIOL010000455.1:0-3502 GCA_044336965.1 Pirellulales bacterium
CGAACCAGATCGATCCCACGACGCCATCGGGGGGCCCGAGCACCTCGTCGACGGCCTGCTTCACGCCGGGCAGGTGGTAGCCATACCCGCAGAGGAGTCGCCGCGTTTTGGGTCGCCACGCCTTCAGGTCTTTGACGACATCCTGGTGGGTGCGGGCAGCATCGAGAAACACCATGTCGACGATCGGGGCGTCGAGGACCGCGGCAAGGCTGGGGCGTTTCACGACCGTCAGATTCTTAAATTGGCCGACGTTCCGTAGAAACTGGGAGTGCACGTCGCCGAGTTGGGCTTCCATGCGGGTTCCGCTCCGCTCGTCATCGCTGCCCTGCCAGTGATCGACGGCAAACACACTCCCCGGACACGCGGAGCAGAGCGTGAAGGTGCCCCGCCCCTTCCATGCCCCCACTTCCACCACGTCTTTCATCTGGCGGGCGGCCTGGCCCAGCCAGGCGAGTTCCTCGGGCGTCATCCAGCCCTCGATGTCGAGGGCCGCGGCTGGCCGCGACGAGTTGTCGTTGGGGACGAAGAGCCGCGAGACGTTGCCCTCGAATTTATACTGCCCAAAGTGGGCCAAATGGATCTGTGGATCCATCCACACCTGTCCGCCAATCCGCTGCCAGAGGCGGGAAAAGCCGTAGTCTTCCGAGAGATAGCAGCCGTCTTCATCGATGAAGCAGTCAAACAGCGCGTATTCGTAGCTCTTTTCGATACCGACGGCGTCCTCGCGCATGAAACATTTGCGTTCGGGGTAGGCCGCCATCATCCGTTCAAAGGCCGTTCGCCGGACCATCAGGAAGCCGGTGGGGGCGTCTTTGATCTCGATGAATCCGGTCCGCGGATGCTGGTTGATCAGTGAGCTGGCGCTGGGCGAAAAGTTCACGGGAAACGACGGCGGCAACACCTTCTTCGGATAGATGCCGCAGCAGATCTCGATGTCTTCGACCTCGGAGGCGGCCAACAGTCGCATCACGGCCTCCGGCTCCCACTCGATGTCGCCGTCGATGAAGAGAAAGTGCGTGCAGCGGCTCGCCATGAAGCGGGCGACGAGCACGTTCCGCACACGGTTGACCAGCGAGTCGGCGATGAAGTGGTGCTCGCACTGGAGCCCCCAGCCATTCACCTGCTTGATCGTGCGGATCAGCGAGTTTACATACGCCGCATGGAGCTGCCCGCCGTAGCAGGGCGTGGCGATGAACAGATTCGCGTGGCGATTGACATTGAGCTGCATCAGAGGGACCGCATCATGAGGGCGTTGTCGGGTGCTGAATGTGGGAGTTGGGCGGATCGAGAAGGCGGCGGTAGATCGCTTCCATGCCACGGGCAAGACTGGCGGCATCGCAGGTGGCACTGGCCCGCAGACGGCTGCGAATCGTGCCGCGAAACGCCCGCAGCATGGCGGGGGTGTCGCGTGATGTCGCGAGCCGGACGGCGAGATCGACGTAGCCGCGGCGGTCGGCCGCCACGTATTCCCCAAGCCCCGCTGACTGCAGCAGCGAGGCCGAGGTGCGGCTGGCCCAGCGATTCCCGGTGAAGGTGACCACGGGCACGCCCTGCCACAACGCTTCGCTCGTGGTCGTGCCGCCGGAATAGGGAAACGGATCGAGTGCCACGTCGATCCGCCGATACGTGTCGATGAAGTCTTGATGTCCGGCCGGGCCCTCGAACGCGAGCCGCTCCGGTGCGACGCCCAAGCGGACGAGACGGTCCCGCAGATGGCTGCGGTGATCCTCGCGGCCCAGTCCGGCATTGCGGAAGAGCATCCGGGCGCCAGGGCTCCGACTGAGAATCTCGGCCCACGCGGCCAGCGTAACATTCGTCAGCTTGTAAGACGACGCGAGACAGCCGAACGTGAACGGTCCGTTGGCTCCCGGCGGCTCGGGAGCGATCGCCGGGGCCGTCGGCTGCGACTGGTCTCCATCGCACGCGAAGGCGAGGTAGGTGCCTGGCAGTCGCTCGATCGACTCGGTGTAGAAGCACTCTTCGCCGGCAGGAACGACCGTTGCATCCCCGATCAACGCGTCGAAGCAGTCCATGCCGCTGGTGGCGTACATGTTGAACCAGGTCGCCTGTTTCGCCGCCGGCCTGAGGGCGTAGAGCGGCAGGCGATCCGGATCGCTGTAGCCATTGAGATCGACCAGCAGATCGATTTCCTGGGCCGCGATCGTGGCGGCGGCCTCGTCGTTCGACATGCCGCCGATCACATGGACGCGATCGTGTGGGTGGCGACGGTATGCCGGGTCAATCTTCCCAGGCTCACACGCCGAAAACAGGTGGACCTCGAAGCTGCTGCGATCATGATGGTTGAGCAGTCCCCAGACCGGCTTCATCCACTGCGGCGCGCTATAGAACGACGAGACGTACCCGATCCGCCAGGGACCGTTCCGCCGGATCCGGGGACGCACAGCCGGTGGACGCGGCTCCGGGCCGGCAAGCATGCGAGCGTAGCGTTGCCGGAGCTTGAGGATCGACGTGTTGTCGTCGACAGGGCTGCCAGGAACGAACACCGCCTGGTGCTTGATTGCCAGCGGCTGCACGGCAGCGGCGCCGGTGCCTGAGTCGATCTCGGCAGCCCGGCGGATCAGCAGCATCGCGTGTTCCAGACAGCCGAGATTAAACAGTGCCTTGCCGTGATCGTGAATCGGTCCCGGCAGCATGGGATGGAGCATCCTGCTCTTCTGCAGGCTGGCGATCGCCTCGACGTTGCGGCCGGCTTCGAGAAGCGCCCTGCCGTGGCCATGCCATGCCAGTGCCGCATCATCGGGCCGGTTCTGGTTGAGAAACAGCTGGCCAAGCGCCTCCCAGGGCTCGGGGAGGTTGGGGTCAAGGCTGGTCGCCTGCTCCAGGCACTGAATAGCCTCGGCGAACTCACCGGCTTTACGGAGCGCGTCGCCCAGGTTGAACTGCGGCACTGCCCGGAGGGGCGCCAGGGCCACGGCCTTGCGATAGTGAGCAATCGCATCGGCCAGCAGACCGTGCTCCTCGCACACGGCGCCGAGGTTGTTGACGAATTCAAGCGTGTCAGGAGCGAGGCGGCAGGCGGCCTGCAACTGAGCGATCGCCTCCTCTGCCCGGCCAGCCTGGGCCAGCGTCATCCCAAGATCGTGGTGGGCCCGCGCATCGCCCGAGGCCGGCGCCCC
The DNA here is from genome assembly GCA_044336965.1 of Pirellulales bacterium. Taxonomy (GTDB): domain Bacteria; phylum Planctomycetota; class Planctomycetia; order Pirellulales; family UBA1268; genus CAMCQY01. The sequence continues at coordinate 3,138 of JBIIOL010000455.1, forward strand.
GGCAACGCGATCGCTTTCAGAGGAGGACGAAGAATGGGCCATCGTTGTTTGGTGCCGGGGTGCTGGAGTGGTCAGGCTGCAAAGGCATCGGCTTGAATCTGCCGCAGCGATTCGGCTGAGCCGCCGAGCGAGGCGGCATGAAGGTTGACTTCCGGCCGATCCCGCAGGGCCTGCGGCGAGTAGTCATCGATGTCCGGCCAGAGAAGCGTGTTGAACGTGCGTGGAAGCCGGGCGGTTTCGACCTGCATTTCATTGAGGGCGAGATTGACCGCCGTCTGCTCGAGCCATCGACCGCAGACCGGCCCCCGCCGCCAGGCGTTGTCCAGGACGGGCGTGTGATGCCTGCCGAACATGAACAGTCCGCA
>JBIIOL010000456.1:0-3501 GCA_044336965.1 Pirellulales bacterium
CGAGGGGAAACGACCCCGGCGGTGAAGAACGAATAGGGCAACCCGAGCAGGAACGAGGGGTTGGCGATGAGCGCCTGGTTCACAAACTGATCGGTGCCGTCGCCGCCGGCGAAGACGTCTTGGTCAAACGACCCGAGCACGTCCTTCTTCCCGCCGAACACGACCCAGTTGGGCGACAGCGGCTGCGTGAACAGAAAATTGGTGATGTAGGGCACGCCGGGATTATTTGGCCGAGGCGGCAGGGCGGCGGGAAACACCGCCGGCGTGAAAGCGCCCGTCCGCAGCGACACGTTGCCATACTCGCCATACCACTGCTCGGCCCTCACGAGCAGCCGTCCATGGGGCAGACCACCGAACTTCTCGAGATCAACGACGGCGTCGTATTCGCTCCGACCGGTGTAGCGAAAGACGTCGCCCTCTCCGAGCGGTGGCGGCACCGGACGGTCGATGCCACCAGCGAGTCCAAATCCAAATTGCGTCACCCGGCCGCCAAACGTAATGCCCGACTCCTTCGTCGAGAACAAGCGATCGAAGGCATCGCCCGTCACGGTCTTGGGTCCGAAGACAACAGCCCCTTCTCCCGGCGGGCCATCGGCTGCACCGGGGGCTTCCTCGTAGGGCGGCGGTGCCGGATCGTCGGGCAGTAAATCGATGGAGTATGGGTAGGCAAGCCGTTCGGTGACCACCTGCGTGTCGGCGACGGCCGCGACTGGGCCATCCTGCGCGTCGCTGCGCATCGCCACCAGCGTCAGGAGCAATCCGACGATGATCGAGGTGCGTGCGAATTTCATAACGCGGGCTCTCAGTAGGCGGCGACGATCTGGGCTCGCACCAGAAGGCCGGTCTGACCGGCCACGAAGCCGGTTCGGTTCTGGCCGGCCGGGGAGTTTTCCAGCCAGGCGGCATCACACGTGAAGAAGAGGTTGTCCTTCCCCGGGAGGAAAAACCGGTTGAATCCTCCCCCCAGTTCATATCCCGAGCCATAGGCTCCGGTGACGTACGACGTGCGGGCGTAGACCTCGGTCTCACGCGGAACGACGAACCAGCCTCCCTTGACGAAGCCCCCGAATGCCGACGTGGAGGCGATCGGCAGCGGACCGGTGCCCTGCAGTCCGAGCAGATCCTGGAAATAAAGTTCCGACGACACGCTCAGGCCGCGGTACTTCCACGCCATATCGATGGCCGCCAACGAGATGTCATACGAGAGGAGCGTGACACCGGGGGCAAGCGCGCCCGGCGTCGTGATGACCGTGCCGTCCGAGAGTCGGACGGGGGAGTTTTCGACCGCGTCGCTCGCGGCCTGGTTGCCGCTACCGAGTGCGTAGGTATAGCAGCCGCCGAGCCGGATGGCGGCCTCCTGATGATGCTGGAGGTCGGAGTAGCCGCGACCAAACTCTCCCCACGGCTCCCACCAGGCCGACCCGGACCACGCGAAGCGGTTGTTGAGTTGCTCGGGCTGCAGGTTGAGCGTGTTGAACCCGTTCGACACCATCGCGTGATAGAAGACGTCGTCGAGGGGCTCGCCCATGATCCACATGCCCTGGCTCAAGCTGGGGCGAAAGAAGGTGGTCGCCATGGTGCGGTCGGCGCTCTGGAGCGGGGCGAAGGCGCTCTCGATCCACTCCCGCGACCCCGGCACCTTCGACTGTCCGACGTAGAGTTCGACTGCCTTGCTGAACCGATAGCTGAGCCAGAATGCCCGGAAGCCGATCGGCTGGCTGGTGACGGAGTTGTAGTCGATGTTCAGCAGATACGAGAGCCGGGGCATGATCGCGTTGCCCGAGAAGATTAAGCGGCCGCGAGGGATGCCGAAGTAGCTCGAGTTATTGATGGGCAGTTGGTTGCCCGCGCTGTCGGTCCAGGATGGCTCGGCCCGGGAGAAGCCGTCGTAACGGAACATGTTCTGGTTGCGGATCTTGAGCGAGAACGGCGTCTCCTCGGGATCGTTGGGAAGGATGGCAAACCCGTTGTCGTAATCCACGTGAAACCGGCTTCCGAGGAAGCTGGAGTCGGCCTCGGTACAGCCAGCACAGGACGAGCCCGCGGCGTCGAATTCGCCCTCCCATTCGTCGAGATGGGGGGGCGGGATCGCCTCCACGACGGCCTCGGTCGCGGTCGTCTCAGGACCCTCAGGTGGTTCGGCAGCCCGCGCATGCATCGCGACCCAGGTGGCCAACGCAAGGCAGCCGACGATCGCCAGGCAGCCGCGGACGGGCCTGTAACCAGATCGCTCTCGCCGTTCGGTAGGCATTCGCCGTGGTTTTCCCATGGTTGCCAGACGCTCGAGCCGGGCGGGTCAGTGGCAATGTGGGTAGTCCAGGGGGGCTCGTACGCCTTCGCGCAGACCTCCCCCGCAGGTGGAGCAACTCTGAAGGTTGCTCATCGGCCGATAGTGCCGGTTATGTCAAGAAATCCGGTTCCGCCGCCCGTGCCTTTCAGGCGGCACTCAAGCGGTTGTGCGTGTCGTGTCGATTAAGACGACGTTTGCAAAGGGGGGTGACCATGGCAGATCGGTCGTGCGCGCGGCTGGTGGTGGTGGTGGCGCTGGGGCTGTGGTGGAGCGTGACGGGCGCCGTCGTCGCCCGCGCGCAGACCTACGGGATCGACTTCCGGAACACGCTGATGCCGGCTTCAGGGGGGATGGCGGGCACGAGCGTTGCCGCGCCGCAGGACTTCATCTCGGCGATCAACGCCAACCCTGCTGGGTTGACACAGTATGACGGCACTCACTTCACGCTCGGCGGAGCGTTTGCCGAGGCCACCGCGAACCTCACGCAATCAGCCCCGCTCCCGCTACTCGGCGTCACTCCATTCTCGGCCAAGAGCAGCACGCCCGGTGCGATCGTGCCGGCGATCGGCGTCGCCCAAGAGGTCACGGGCCTGCCGCTGCCGACGACGGTGGGCCTCGCCGTGTTCGGCGCCGCCGGCGGCGGCGCGGACTACGTGCAGGTACCGGCGAGCAACGGTACATCCGCCTACCTGCTCCTGCTTGAGTTCGCACCGAGTGTTGCGGTCGAAGTCACCGAACGGCTCTCGATCGGCGCCACGATGTTCATAGGCGACGGCTATTCTTCGGGGCCGTTCCTCGGCACCAGTGCCATGACCAACGCCTACGCGCTCCGCGGCGGGTTCGGCCTCAACTATCAGCTCGGCGAGGCGACACGACTCGGAGCCTATTACCAGACAAACCAGGACTTCCGTTTCGAGAACCAGGTCGTGCTGTTCCGTCAGCTTCGGCCGCTCGACGTCGACATGGGGCTGCCGCAGCAGGTGGGTATGGGGATCTCCAACGAGTCGCTCCTCGACGGGCGTCTGCTGTTGGCCGCCGATGCCCTGTATCTCGACTGGCGCAGCGCCGCCCTCTTCAAGAGCATCTACGTCGGCCAGTGGGTGATGCAACTGGGGTCACAGTACCGGGTAACCGACCGGCTCGCCCTGCGACTGGGATACGCCTACGCGCAAAACCCGCTCAACGACTCGTTCGGCAGCAGCATCGGTCCG
>JBIIOL010000614.1:0-3492 GCA_044336965.1 Pirellulales bacterium
CAGGAGCTTTCCCGACACGGTGTCGAGGCAGGCAGTGCCGGCGCTGCCATAGTGCAGGTAGAGCCTGTCGCGTTCGATCACCGGGGTGCACGACGCATAGCTGTTGAACGAATGGCAGAACTGCGGCGTGGCGATCTCGAACACCGTGATGTCATGCACGATCCGACCGCTGTCGCGGGCCACGCCCACCGCCGATAGCCGCGTGCCGTCCTCCGTGGCATTCGAAAGCCAGACGAGATCATCCCAGATGACCGGCGACGACCAGGCCTTACCGGGGATCGCCGTCTTCCAAGCGACCCCGCGGGACTCGCTCCACTCGACCGGGAGGTTGTGCTCCTGCGAGACGCCGTCTCCGGTGCTGCCGCGGAACTCTGGCCATGGCGTGGCGGCTACCGCGTGGTTCGTCATGACCGGAATCGCGAGCCACGCCACAGCCACGCAGCAGCCGTGCATCATGGCTCCGCGGAGGACGGCCCGAAACAGCGAGGCGATGTCAGCAGCTGACGTCATGGTGAAGCGTTCCGTCGGACTGTGTCGCTGACCGCTACCTGGCGATCGCGAGCCCCCCGGCCAGCGTTCCCGTCAAGTTGAAATTGCCGGCGGCATCCCTGAACTTACCAGCCACCACGTTCACGGTCCCGGTCCCGACGAAGCCAGGCCTGGGTGTGAACGTGGCGGTGTAGCTCGTGCCGGAGCCAGTGAAGTTGGAGAGCGTGCCGCCGGTGACGGCGACATCATCGGCGGTGAACTCGGTGGAGGACTCGCTCAGTGTGAACGTCAGTAGGGCAGTGTCGCCGGTTTTCAGACTGCTGCGACTCGTGGAGATGGCCACCGTGGGCAGCTTCGTGTCGATCGCCAAAACAGTCGCGAGCGAGCCGGCCAGATTGGCATTGCCGGCGGCATCGAAGAACCGGGCCGCGCTCACAGTCACGGTTCCGACCCCGGTGAAGTGGACGCGGGGGGTGAATTTCACGGTGTAGGTCGTACCGGAGCCGGCAAAGCTTGAAAGAAACCCTCCGGTGACGGTAATCATCGAGGCGGCGAAACTCCTTGGCGTCTCGCTGAGCGTGAGCGTGAGCAGCGTCGTCTCGCCGGCCTTGAGACCCGTCTTGTCAGCGGTGATTGTGATCGTCGGCACGACCATGTCGATCACGAGGGGAGCCGCCAGGGCGCCAGCGAGGCTCGCATTCCCCGCGGCATCGGTGAAGGAGCCGGCGGCGATCGTGACGCTGCCCGCGCCGATCAGGCCCGCTGTGGGGGTGAAGGCTGCCGTATACGTCGCTCCCGAGCCTGCGAAGTTCGTGAGCGTGCCACCGGTGACCGCCACGTCGTCGGCCGTGAAGTCCTTGGACGACTCGCTGAGCTTGAACGTCACCACCGCGGTTGTGCCCGCCCTGAGGGTCCTCAGGCTGCTGGTGATGGCGACGGTCGGGGGTTTCGTGTCGATGGCGAGCGATCGCGACAGGAGCCCTTGCGCGTTGCCGTTGCCGGCGGCATCGGTGAATGTGCCAGCCGCCACCCTCACCGTGCCAGTGCCGGCGTATCCCGGAGTCGGGGTGAACGTGGCTGTGTATGCCGTGCCGGAGCCGGTGAAATCGGAGAGCGTGCCGCCCGTGACGGTGACATCGGCCGTGGTGAAGTCGGAGGATGCTTCGCTCAGCGTGAACGCGAGCTGAGCCGTTTCGCCGGCCTTCAGGCTCGTGCGGCTCGTGGCAATGGCCAGGGTGGGAGGCCTCGTGTCGATGGTGAGCGTCGGCGAGAGCGATCCGGCCAGATTGGCATTGCCGGCGGCATCGAAGAATCGACCGGCGTTCACCGCCGCAGTGCCAGTGCCGGTGAAGTTCGCGGCGGGGGTGAACTTCGCGGTGTAGGTCGTGCCTGAACCGGCGAAGGTCGATAGCGTGCCGCCCGTGACCGTGACCATCGCGGCGGTGAAGATCGCCGGGGTCTCGCTGAGCGTGAACGTGAGCACGGTCGTCTCGCCCTTCTTGAGGGCGGTCTTGTCGGCGGCGATAGCGATCGTCGGTGCGACGATGTCGATCCTGATCGGGGAAGCGACCGCCCCCGCCGTGTTTGGATTGCCGGCCGCGTCGGTGAACCTGTCGGCATCGACCGTGATCGTGCCGGTCCCGTTGGTGCCGACGGTCGGCGTGAAGACGGCGGTGTAGGTGACGCCCGACCCTGCCAATGCAGAGAGCGTGCCGCCGGCCACCGCGACGTCGGAGATGGTGAAGTCCCTGGAGGATTCGCTGAGCCTGAATGTGATTGTCGCCGTCGCGCCGGCTTTCAGTGCAGCCCTGCTCGTGGTGATCGCGATCGAGGGCAGGACGGCATCGACGGCGAGTGGAGTGTTCAACGAGCCCGCGACGTTGGCGACGCCGTTTTCACTCGTGAAGCTTCCCGCCGCCACCGTGATCGTCGCCGCGCCACTGTAGCCCGCCAGTGGCGTGAACGTGGCGGTATAGTGCACGCCAGAGCCGGTGAAATGTGAGAGCGTGCCGCCCGTGACTGCCACCGCAGTCGCCGTGAAGGTCGTAGACGGTCTGCCCAGCGTGAACGTGATCGTGGCCGTGTCAGCCGCACGCACCGCCGCCTTGCTCGCAGCAATCGCGACCGTTGGGGCCGTTGCCGCGAGGAACGCGTCGAAGCGATCGACGACCGCCGCTTGGTCGACGCCGAAGATCATGGCAAATGAGCTGGTGTCGCTCGCCCCCGGAGCGAGCGTGCCGATGTTGATTGCCAGATTGATCGAGGCATCGGATACGGCACCGTTGGGATCGACCGGCGAGAGGAGGACATCGGCGGGATTGCTGATAAAGAACCCTTCGGCCGACGCCACGGCACGTGGATCGGCGGAGCCGAGCGCCATCGCCCCGCCGGTGGCCGATCCCACTACCAGCCGGCCGTCACGCAGCACATCGTTGGACGTCTCGAGGCTCCCGTCGGGATCGGGGTCGTCGTTCTCGAGCAGCGCCACGCTCGACAGCGTTGCCGACGTGCCGTTCGTGACGGTCGTCGTCACGACGGCATGGTCGTCGCCGTCGTGCCACTTGACGGTCCGCACGACCGTTACGCCCGTCCGCGGGCTGCCCGTCATCCGCACCTCGTGGCTGGCGCCCGCACTGGCATCGACGATCGTCACCGGAAACGACGTCAGGCCGGCTGCGGCCATGTTGCAGTAGCTCGTGCCGTTGATCGCGATGGTCCAGTTCGCCAGGAACGTGCCGTATCGCAGGAACTCGATGCCGTTCCAGCGGGCACCGATCGATGGGCCGACGAGCGATCCGTCCCGGGCAAATCCCAGCGAGAGTGGCGTGCCGACGACCTCCAGCGAATTCGTGACGATGCGAATGGCGGGTACGAGTGCGCCACGGCCGCTCGGCGTGCCGGACGCGTCGGTGAACCCGCCCGCCGCCACGGTGATCGTTCCGTAGCCATCGAGCCCCGATGCCGGCGTGAACGTCGCGGTGTAGAAGTCGCCAGAGCCGGTGA
>JBIIOL010000001.1:0-32872 GCA_044336965.1 Pirellulales bacterium
TCCTGCGGCACGCCATCGACCTCGGTATAGGTGGCCTTGAGCGCGAAGCCCTGATCGTCGCGGTTATGTTTCTGCAGCAGGATGCCACCCACTCCGACGACGAGATTGGAACTGGCGTATCCCATCCGTTCGATACGGGCCAGGACTTCCTTGAACCGCTCGTAATAGAAGCCGTCGCCATAGATCAGGCCGACATTCGGATTGAGAACGCGAAAGCCGCGGGCATTGACCGTACTCCCGAACGTCTCGTCGAGCAGTCGAATCGCCCCCTTGCCCTCCGGCGTGTTGTCCGGGGCGTTCGGGTCGCCGCAGAGGATATGCTCCGGGTTGCCGGAATCCGGCCGGAACACGACCCGGCCATCCCGCTCCATGATCCGGTTCCGAAGCCGCCCGCAGAAGTTCGTGAGCACGTTCCAGAGGTTGTACGTATCGCTCACGATCGACACGACGCCCGAGGGATAGAGGTCGAGCATCCGCTCAAACGCCATGAACTCCCCATCACGGCCATAGCTGCACATCACGGAATGCTCCGATGCCGGGACGCTGACGCCGATCGGTTCCTCGCCATCGTAGAACTTCGACAGCATCCAGACCGCGGGCACCGTGTCACCACCAAGAAAATTGATGAGGTGGGCGGCCCCACTGAGCGATGCGGTCTCCTCGCTCGATACGCCACGGTAGCCGAAGTCGTGCACTTGATAGGGGAGGTGGGTCTCGTCGTCGCACGTCCGCCGGGCGTACTCGAGGACCAACTGATAGAGCTTCTGGCTGTAACTCGCCACGGTCGTGGTGTTCCAAACCTTCAGCAGGAGGCTCTCGAAGAAGCCGACCTGCCAATAGGCTTCGGGGTCCGTGTTCGTGATCGTCATCAGGACGTTCTGCACCGGAACGACGCTTCCCTCCGGCACTGCCTTCACGTCGAGCGACACGTACCCGCGGTCGACGAGGCGATCGAACTTCTCCCGAATGTCAGGACTCGGGTCGGAGCCGAGGATCATCTTCCGGTAGTGGTAGTACTCCTCGACGTTTTCGCGGGTGATCCGCTGCGTGAGGTAGCGGTCGAGAAAATACTGGAGCCCGAAAAACACGCTGTAGGGAAGCACTTTACCGGAGCGGGCCATCAGGTAGCTGTAGACCTTGTTGGTGCCAGGTCGGTACTGTTCCATGTGCCCCATCTTGTAGACGTCGGTGCACAGCAACGGGTTGTGGAACACGGCAGGATCCTTTGGAAAGAGGGTCTGAGCGGGCAGCAGGTGTCAGACATGAAACTCCACGAGCCCCGGGCACGGTCGATGCGAGCGAATCGAGTCGGTCGTGAATACACCGTCGAGCCGACCTTCGTCGTCTCGGCAGGCCAGCAGGCGGTCGAGGCCGTTCGAAAAGATGCCGTGGGTCACGTAGAGGTGCACCGCCGCTGCGCCGTGATGGCGCAGCATCTTGGAAAGTTCCAGGAACGTACGGCCGCCGTCGCAGATGTCGTCCACGATCAGGCAGGTCTGGCCTGCCACATCGCCGCCGGCCTCGAGTTGCATGCCGATGATCGCACCGCGGTTCGCCACGTCCCTGGTCTTCGTCGCCTGGACGGTGGCAACGTGAGGACACCGGCTCTCCAGTGCCCGGAGGATGGCGTGCACGCGCTTGGCGGCTCCGGCGTCGGGGATGACGACCCGCGTCGCCCCGCTCTGCGCGACCGCCTCGGCAACGTGCTCGTGGATTGGCAGCGGACGGCACCGGTCGATCACGGCGGCAGTGACGTCGGAATGGGGATCGAGCACCAGGACCTCACCGAACCCGCATGCGTTGATGACATCGGCCAGAACGCGGATTGAGAGCGGGTCGCCGGGGACCATCCGCCGGTCTTGCCTCGCGTAAGGCACGTATGGCATGAACAGGTCGAGCACGACCCCGGGGGCCCCCCCGCGGATCGCATCGGCAGTCAGCAGGACAGCCAGGAGATCATCCGACGAGTTGACCCGGTGGGCGACCAGAGCACGCCGACTCTCCTGGGGCAGGTCGGGGAACTGAACATGGACTTCGCCCCCTGCGAATACATGCCGCCGTGGTCGGATGACCCGCGTCGAAGGGATGCTGCGGCAGATCGCCGGTTCCCAATCGGGGTCGATCACCGAGATCAAGTCCCAAGTCATCGTGGGCGGTTCCTTTCTCTGCCGTGGGGCTTCCCCACACAGCATCGTCTCTATCCCTTTTTCGAGGGATCCTACCCCGCTGTTTGCCGCGTCGCAACGCTGCCCCACAAAACGGTTTCTGCGACCGCTCCCCCCCAGTAAACGGGCACCGTGCCCGCGTTCGCTCCCACCGTCCAGCCAGGAAGCGTTTTTGCAAGACCCCTTCACCGTGTTATTCTTCCCCCCTAAGAGAGAGCGAATTTCTGCGCCATCGAGGAGGTTTCCGTGTCCCCCCACAACGTCATCTGGCTGGTTGCAGCGCTGGCCGCGGTCGTGCCCCTGCTCCTGTTTTTGTTTCTGTTCCTCGTCAACGTCGGCTCCGACCGAATCGCCATCCTTGAGCGTCGCTTCCTCGGCAAGGAACTCGCTCCCGGCCGGGTATTCGCCCTGGCGGGCGAGGTCGGATCGAAGGCGGCCTATCTCGCACCGGGACTGCACCTCGTCGCATGGCCAATCGTCCGAGTCGTCGGCAAGCCCCGGTTCGTCACGATCGGCGCCAACGAACTCGGTATCGTCGAGGCGACTGACGGAGCGCCTCTTCAGTCGGGCCGAATCTTCGCCGATGATCCGGCCGGTGAACACCACGGCGATTTCCAGCGGCCGGTGGATTTTCTCACGCACGGGGGCATCCGCGGCAAGCAGTTGCGATTCCTGACGAACGGCACCTTCAAGATTCATCCGGGGCTCTTCAAGGTGACCAAGATTGCGAAGACGGTCGTGCCGGAGGGCAAGATTGGCGTGATCACGGCCGCCGACGGCGCTCCATTGGCCCCGGGCAAATTGCTCGGCCGCAGCGTGCAGGATCATGACAACTTTCAAAAGGCCGAGTCCTTTCTTCTGCAAGGCGGCCAGAAGGGGCCGCAAATGGATTTCCTGCGGCCCGGCACCTACAACATCAACACGGAGATCTTCGCCGTCGAGATCCGCGACGCGGTCCAAGTCGATGAGAACGAAATCGGAATCGTCGACGCGCGCGACGGACTCGCTATGGCCCGCAGCGACGTCGTGGTACATACTCCGGCCGAGGTCAACAGTTTCCAGGACGGGCAACTGTTCCTTGACCACGGCGGGAATCGCGGCCCCCAGGAAAACATCCTCACGCCGGGCACGTACTACATCAATCCGTACATGTTCGCCGTATCCAAGCGCAAGCAGACCCTTGTGCGGCAAGGCGAGGTGTCCGTCCTGATCTCGAACATCGGAAAGGATCCGGCCGAGTTCACCGACACGGCGAAACAACCACACGCCGACGACTCCGGAACGCGGCACGTCGTTCCGAAGGGCTTCCGCGGCATCCAGCGAGAGGTGCTCGGCCCCGGCGCCTACAACATCAACCCGCTGGCATACTCGGCGATCATCATCCCCACCACGACTCGCTCCGTCGACTGGAGTGAAGAGAAGACGAAGCCTGCCGAGGCGGCCGCCTTCGACCCCTTCCAGGTCGTGTCACACGACGGCTTCGAGATGAAGGTGGAGGTCCGATGCCAGTACCGCATTCTGCCCGAGAACGCTCCCTACATGGTGCAGAAGATTGGCTCGATCGACGAACTCGAGAAAAATGTGATCCATCCGCAGATAGACGGCATCTTTCGCGCACAGGTTTCGCGATCCCCCGCGATCGCCTACCAGCAGAACCGCGCCGAAGAGCAGAAGGCCGCGGAGGAGGCGGTCCGGCAGGATCTCTCAAAATACCGGGTGGAGGTGGTGTCCGTCATGATCACCAACATCCACCTGCCCGAGGCGCTGATGAAGACCACCCAGCAGAAGAACCTCGCCGAGCAGGAAAAGTCGATGTTCGACGCCAAAAAAGATGCCGAACAGAGGCGTATCGAATATGAAAAAACGAAGGCGGAGGCCGACGCGCAGGTCAGGATCATCACAGCCGAGTCGGGCATCAAGGTGGCACAGCACGAGGCCCGCCAGGTCGAGGAACGGGCGAAGGGCGAGGCCTCGCGGGTGCGGATGATTGCCGAGGCCGATGCCGCCAAGACCAAGCAGGTGGGCGACGCCGAGGCGAGCGTGGTGCAGTCAAAGGGCGAGGCGCAGGCAAAGGCGTATCGCGATCAAGTCGACGCCCTGACAGCACAGGGGGTCACCACCGTCGAAGTCATGAAGGCCATTTCGGCAGCGGGCCTCAAGATCACACCCGACATTCTCGTGGCGGGCGGAGGGGAATCCACTGACACCGGCGGACTCGTCAGCGTGTTGCTCGCACAACTCGTGCAGAGAAAGCAGATCGACACGAACCCGTCTGTGGCTGTTCCCGGAACCATCCCCTAGCCGCCGGCCGTGTGACCTGCGCCCCCGCACTTCGGTCGTCCTGCGACGCGATGGTAGACGGCGCTCGTTGAACGACACCACGAACAAGCGGTCATTGAAGACGATGCCATCGGAGTCTCGCAACGTGAAGGCCTTGGTCTGCCGCAGGGGACGCGTGACGTGCGAATCAAGAATCGCACCGGAGGTCGGACATCCAACAGATGTCCGCATTCGTGTCACCTGTGCTGCGATTTGCCGAACGGATGCCTACGTCGCCAGCGGAAGGATTCACGTGTCCGACGGCAGGGTGCCGGGGCACGAATTCACTGGAATCGTGGACTCCGCGGGCGCGGCGGTAACACGGGTGCGGCCCGGTGACCGAGTCGTGGTGAACCCGCTGATCGCCTGCGGCGACTGCCCGAGTTGCCGGAGCGCCCGGCCCCATCAATGTGTCGCTACGCGTTTTCTGGGGATCGATTGTGACGGCGCATTTGCAGAACTCGTCGTCGTTGACGATTCCATGGTGCACGTGCTGCCGGCAGGCATTCCCGACACCGTGGGCGCCTACGCCGAGCCGCTTGCTGCGACGATGGCCGTTCTCGACGCTGACTTGCCGCCGGGGGCGAGCATCGCTGTCACGGGTACCGGCCGCATCGCCACCCTGACGGAATTCATCCTCCGAGAGTTTGGCCACGATGTCCACGCGGCCACCAGCGACGCCAACGAATCTGACGTGGTCGTCGAAACGAATTTGTGCTCGTCGAATCTCGAGTCGACCATTCGACTGCTGAAACCCGGCGGATTGCTGGTCATGAAGAGCCGTCAGCCCGAAACGGTCGAGATCTCTCCACTGGTATGCATCCCCTGGCGGCTCAGGATCGAGTGCGTGTATTACGCGGACTTCGGCCTCGCTCTCGGACATCTCGCGCGATGGTCGCCGCAACTGCAACGATTCGCCGGAAGCGAGTGGCCACTTGCCCAGCACGAGCAGGCATTCGCCGAGGCATGCGAAGACGAGACGGCGAAGGTCTACTTTCGCCCCAACGGGTGAACTGAATATGTGTGGAATCGCAGCCATCCGCACACCTCGTCGGGACGGGATTGGGCACGCCTTGAGCGCCGCACTGACGGCTATGCACCACCGGGGGCCCGATGACACCGGCGTCTACGTTTCTTCACGGGCGGACGTGGGCCTCGGATCCGCGAGACTGGCCATCATGGATCCTGCCAATGGTCATCAACCCGTTGCAAACGAGGATCGCGGCATCCATGCCGTCGTGAACGGCGAGTTCTATGAAAGTGACCGTCTGCGAAAAGCACTCGAAGACAGGGGGCATCGCGTCCGCACTGGCAGCGACAGTGAACTGCTCGTGCACCTCTACGAGGAACACGGCACGGGATGCCTGCGATTCCTCCGGGGTGAGTTCGCGTTCGTGTTGCTCGACGAATCGGCCAACCGGCTCTTCCTCGCCTGCGATCGCTTCGCCATCAAGCCGCTTCACTACGCACGATCCCGTGGCGGTTGGATCATCGCTTCGGAAATCAAGGCGCTCATTGCCATGGGGATGGAACCCCGGTGGGACCTGGCCGCCTTGCAGCAGTCCCTTGCATTCCAGTACGGAAAGCCGGGCTCGACGCTCTTCGAAGGTGTCAGGCAACTGCGTCCCGCCCACGCGATGGTCCTGGATGGTGATGATTGCAAGGAGTTCGTCTACTGGGAGCCCTGCTTTGAACCTGATCCGACCATCACCGCCGAGGCGATCGGTGCCGCCCTTCGTGAGGCGGTACACCTGCGACTGCGGGCCGACGTCCCCATGGCATGCACGCTGAGCGGCGGATTGGACTCCAGCGCGGTTGCGGCGATATCGGGTATTCGTGACTGTTTCTGCGTTCGGTTCGACGCCCCTGAATACGACGAAGGCCCGCAGGTGTTGGAGGATGGTCCGAGTGATGTGCGAATCCATCAGGTCCCCGTGACGCGTCGCGATCAGGTGATGCATCTGGAAGATGCGGTGCGACACAGTGAGGGATTGGCCATCAACGGCCAGTTGGTCGGCAAGTTTCTCTTGTCTCGCGCCATCCGGGACGCCGGGTTCAAAGTGGTCCTCGCGGGCGAAGGGGCTGACGAAGCGTTTCTCGGCTACGCGCACCTCCAGCAGGATTACACCGACACGCCACCGCAGATTGCGTTGCAGCAGGGCATCATGCTGCCCGCTCCGGGAGAGTCTTTTCCCTGGCGCATGCCGACGTGGCTCGAGCGTGTTCCCACATTCCTGCAGGCGAAACTGGCCACGGGCCGTCATGCAGCCGCATTGCTCGCCCACCCGCCGAACCCGCAGACGATCCTCGACGACTGCCTCGGCGGCATCGACTTGCCGTCGGGCCCATTCGTGCGCCGGAGCGCGTGGTTGTGGACCCGCATGGCGCTGGCGGGCTACATTCTTCGTACGCTTGGCGACGGTGCCGAGATGGCCCACTCCGTCGAGGCCAGACTCCCATTCCTCGATCACGAACTCTTCGCGGTCGCCGCGAGGATTCCGCCGCCGGCACTCCTCGACCATGAACATACAAAGCTGGCGCTTCGCGAGGCGTTGCGTGGGATCGTGCCGGAGACGGTCCGCACGCGCAAAAAGCATCCCTTTCTCGCCCCACCGCTCGACGGCGATCAGGCAGTCGACGATTTCGTCCAGGATACGCTCGCCAGCACGGCATGTCGCGAACTGCCGCTCTTCGACCATCGAGCCGTTCGACGATGGGCTGCTGCGCGATTCCGGCTTCCCGATGCCGATCGCCATCGGCTGGATCCGGTTCTGATGCAACTTCTCACCGCAACGCTGCTCCAACGATGCTTTCGCATGACATGAAGACGACCGAACCGTGGTGGGAGTCCCTGTACGACGATCACGTCGCCGACGTGCTGTTGGAACGAACAACTCCGTCGGAGATCAGCCTCGCCACCGACTTTCTGATGGAGGTTCTCGACCTCCGCGAAGGTTCGATGGTACTCGATCAATGCTGCGGCACGGGGCGGATTGCGTGGAGTCTCGCCGCACGCGGAATATCCGTGCTGGGAGTGGACATCATCCCTTCCTACATCGAGCGGGCACGCCGTCGCGATACGATCGTGCCGCTCACGCCCCGCTTCGAGACGGCGGATGCGTTCGAATTCAGTGCCAGCCCTTTCCGCGATGCCGCCTTCAACTGGTGGACGAGCTTCGGCTATGCCCGGGATGACGCAGACAACCTGCGGATGCTCCGTCGCGCGAGGGAGTCGATCCGCTCGGGTGGATCCTACGTTGTCGACTTCATGAACATACCGGGCATCCACAGGCATTTCCTGCCTCGGGTGACGACGTGCGCCGGCGACGTGACGCTCGTGCGAGACACCACGCTCGACCTTGCCGACAACGTGATGCGCAAGACGTGGACGTTCACGTTCGGCGACGGTCGCCAGATCGTCCGTCGCAGTGCGGTGCGACTGTACGACCCGGCCGCCTTGCACAGCCTGTTCCTCGAGGCGGGTTTCGACACCATCCGACTCTACGGCGACGTCGATGCGTCGCCACTGACCGTTGAAAGCCCGCGGTGCATCATCTACGGGAGAAATCCGCCTTGAACACGTCTTTCTTCCAGCCGGAGATGCCGTCCGACTCCCGCACCACCCGAGACCGGATCTTCGCTGGTGCCGTCTACTTGAAATCAGCCGGGCCGGCATCTCTCGCTTTCGTCGCCAGCGTGCTGCAACTGATGCGGGAAAGACTCGAAACGGACGACATTCGCACGGCCCACGACAGATGGAGTGCCGACGAGTGGTTCACGCGTATCGGATCGCTTCGCCGGACCATATACGTCGAGCCGGAGTTTCAATCGCATGTTCGAGCCGTCGTGGCGGAGTGCGGGTTCGATACCGAACGCGTTGTCTTCGATCCGGCGCGGTTGCGTGTCGTACAGCCCGGCGGCTATCGCAACCCGCTTGCCGCACCGGTGTACTACCCGCACCGAGACACGTGGTATGCCCATCCCCAGTGCATGATCGTGGGGTGGCTGCCACTGCACGATCTCGCACCCGAGGAAACCTTCGAGTTTTACCCCGACTGTCTTTCGAGGCCCGTGTCAAACGACTCAGAACGCTTCGACTACAACGACTGGATCAAGGACGGTCCGTCGCTGAAGATCGGCTGGCAGGAGCGGGACTCAGGGGTGACCGCCCGATACCCTCGGGCGCTGGAGACGACGGTGCCGGAGCGGGCGGAGCGATTCTCGTGCCATGCGGGTGACACACTTGTGTTTTCCGGCGCTCACTATCACCGGACGCTGCCTCACGACCTGCTGCAGACACGCTACAGTCTCGACTTCCGAATCGTAGACCGGGATGACATCGCCGCTGGTCGGGGCGCACCGAATGCGGACAATCGTTCACGGGGGACCACGCTGAATGACTATGTGGGGTTCTGAGTTCGAGAATCCGTTCGTTCTTGCACTGTCTCGCGTGGTCGCGACCCACGGGATGAAGACTGCTATCGAGACCTCCGGTAGCCGGCGTCTGTGCTACCGAGAGTTGTGGGACGCGGCCATCGCCATGAGCGGCACCATGCGCTCGCACGGCATCGCTGATGGCTTCTGCGTGGCCGTTGTGTTTCCGCGTTCACCGGAGTTCGTGACGGCCCTGATCGCCTGCTGGATGTGCGGTGCGGTAGCACTCCTTCTGGACTCCGACCTGCCGCACGCACGGCGTCGCAAGATCCTGCGGCAGGTGCGTCCCCACTTCGTACTCGACCGGAACGGATGCCGTCCCTCCCCCTTCCCGAACGAGACGGCCTTTCCGGCCAGGCAGGCGCCCGCGTACCTGATCTATACCTCGGGATCTACCGGGAGACCGAAGGGCGTGCTGGTGTCCCATACCGGTCTCATGCCGGTGCTCCAGGCGCAGATCGAAACGTTCGAGCTCGATGACGAGAGCCGATGTCTCTGGGTGCATGGCACTGGCTTCGATGCTTCCCTGTCGGACATCGGCACCACTCTCCTCGCAGGGGCGACGCTGTGCATGGAGGAGGAACCGCTGCGAGATTTGGCCGTGCTCGGTCGCTGGGGAATCACACACGTCGACTTGCCGCCGTCGCTCCTGCCGTGGCTCGACGAACGCGCACGCCTGCATACGATCGTGATCGGTGGCGAAGTATGCCCGACCGCAGTCGTGCGTCGGTGGGCGGAACGGACGAATCTCGTGTGCGTGTACGGACCCACGGAAGCGACGATCTGCACGAGCATGATTCGCTGTGGCCCGGACTGGGATCGGCCTTGGATCGGGACCCCGTTGCCGGGTGTCACGTATTCCGTACACGCCACTGACGGAAGCGAAGCTTCGACTGGAGAACTGTGGATCAGCGGATCGACGGTGGCCCTGGGTTATCCGTGGGAAACGGAACTGACTGCGGAGCGATTCGTGAACGCGGGCCGTACGTTCCGCACCGGTGATCTCGTCAGGCGTCATGGTCGCGAGTCGTACGAGTTTCTCGGCAGACTGGACCGACAGTTCAAGCTCAACGGACGACTGATCTGTCCGGAAGAGGTCGAACTGGCGCTGCTCGAAACGGGACTGGTGCAACGCGCGCGGGTTCTGCGCTACGGTCGGGGCACCCATGCCGCGTTGGGCGCGAGCGTGGAGTCCACCGTCGGTTCCGAAATCCTCGGTGCGAGGCTGGGCCAGACACTCCCCTCGTGGATGGTCCCGACGTGCTGGGACACGACGAAAGCGATTCCAGAGACCGCCAACGGCAAGCCGGATGACGCATCCATCCGCGAACGCCTCGCCTGGCGGGAGACCTGCGAAACGGAACCAAACGACGGCGATGAAAGGGCCATCTGCCGCCTGATGGCAAAGTGCTTGCAGCGCACCACGGTGGCTGCCCATGAAGATTTCTTCACCGACCTCGGTGGGGACTCGCTCGCCGTGGTGGCCTTCACGTCTCTGGCCGCCGGAGCCGGTCTGGAAATCACCCCGGAAGCACTCTCTCTGGGTCGCACTGCGTCGGGGGTCGCGGCCATGATGCGTGCGCACACAACCGAGGCCCGTGCTCCGCACGAGTTCGCAGCCGATGTCGAATTGCCGTGGACGTTCCCGAATCAGCAGTCCGAAGCTCCCCGCCGGCTCCTGCTCACGGGTGCAACTGGCTTCCTGGGTTCGATCCTCTCCACGACACTCGACGGCGAGGTGCTGCCGCTGTCGAGAGCCAACGGCGACGTTGGCAGGCCGTTCTTCGGGTGGAATGAAGCGGATTGGCGGGCGCATGCCGACACCGTCGACACGGTTGTTCATCTCGCGGCGGATGTCCGTCTCTTCGCACCGTACAGCGAGTTGGCACGGACACAGGTCGCGGGTACACGTGAAGTCCTGCGATTCTGCGCGACCGGGCGACCCAAGACACTCCATTACGCCTCGACCCTTTCCGTATTCGTCGATGCCGACCCGCGGGACAACCTCTGTCGGGAATCGGATGGACGCCGCCAGGTGTCGTGCCTTTACGGCGGATATGCCCAGTCAAAATGGGTGGCGGAACAACTCGTGCTGCGCGCCATGGAGAGTGGATTGCGGTCGGGCATTCATCGTCTCGGATTGTTGGCACCCTGTACGCGGACCGGCGTCCGCCCGCGGAACGACTGGTTCACACTGGCACTTCCAGGGCTCCTGGAGCGATCACGTGATGCGGACCCTGAACTGGCGTTTGACCTCACCCCGGTCGACTACGCAGCCCGAGTGATGGCGTGGCTCATCAACAAGTGCCACGAAGGCATTTTCCACATCGCGGCGCCACGACCGACGACACTGCGCGACCTCGAGTCCACTGGTCTGCGTCCACGTCGTGGACACGACAGTCCGGTGACTGAACTCGCCGCGAGTGGAAAGCATCGGTCGCTCGGCGTTTTGAAGTGCACGCACACTCGATTCGATCGCACGCGGACAGAGCAGGCTCTCGCCGGGAGCGGGATTGTTTTTCCGGAAATCGACAATACCTATCTACAGACGTGCCTCCAGCACGCTGAAAGTGGTGTCGAATGACAGCGCCAGCGGCGAAAACAGGAATGCTGTTGGGCAAGTTTCTGCCGCCGCACTGCGGGCACCTTTATCTTGGCGCCTTTGCGAGGCATTTCGTCGAAGATCTCACCATCGTCGTAGGGACCCTGGAACGCGAGCCGATCCCGGGCAGACTGAGATTCGAGTGGATGCGTCAACTGTTTCCCGGGGTGAACGTCGTGCACCTCGCCGAGGAACTGCCGCAGGATCCGTCGGAGCATCCGGACTTCTGGCGGCTCTGGCAGACCTCACTGCTGCGAATCCTGCCCTCTCCCCCAGACGTCATTTTCGCGTCCGAACCGTACGGGGAGAAACTTGCAGAGGTGCTCGGAGGCCGGTTCATCCCCGTGAATCCTGATCGCAGCATCCATCCTGTCAGCGGCACGGCTGTTCGCGAGAACCCGTGGGCGCACTGGGATCAACTTCCGCCTCCCGTGCGTGCCTACTATGCTCGACGAGTGTGCGTCTTCGGTCCGGAATCCACAGGCAAGTCGACCCTCGTCCGGCAACTCGCTGAACACTTTCGCACGGTCGCCGTCCCGGAATATGCCCGCACGCTCCTCGAATGGCGGCGTGGGCGGCTAGACCCGGAGGATTTGCCTGACATCGCCCGTGGGCAGGCGGCCAGTGAGGACGCGCTCGCACCCTTGGCGAATCGCGTTGTCTTCATGGACACCGACCCGCTGGCGACGGTGGTATGGTCCGATTTTCTTTTCGGGTCCGTGGACCCGGAGGTTCAGACGCTCGCACGATCACGGACGCCGGACCTGTATCTGCTGACGGATGTCGACGTGCCGTGGATACCCGATCCGGTGCGGTACCTGCCGGATGAGCGAGCGAGCTTCCTCGCCCGCTGCGAGGAGGCACTCACATCGCGAAACCGACGCTTCGTCAGGATCAGTGGAAGTTGGAACGAACGCTTCGCGATTGCCGTTCAAGCCGTGGAGTCGCTCGGGATCGCGGCACCTTGAACCGAAGTCGCGGCGGAGCCGTGCATCTCCGACGTGTTCAGCGACACCGCCTGGAACCCACGGGTCACGTTGCTCAGCGGGTCCCACGCAGCAGCGGACTTGCGGCGATGGCGTGGATGAGCGAGCGGACGGTGAACGAGGCTCTGGACAAGAACCTTCCACTCGGCGACCTCATCGATCCCGACTTCACCTACACCAACACCTCTGTCAACCGGGACATGTACGCCAAGAGCGACCCACTGTCCGCCAACGGCGTGCTCGCCGGCGGCGGGGGCTTCCGCGACCTGTTGCTCACCGTGATCGCGAGCGAGTCATTCCGCACACGGTGAATGGACGCCCACGGCAGGCACTGGAGCAGCGTGCCGTCGTGCCCGCGGCTTTGCTGCCAGACCGTTTCGAGCGGCGTCACCGACTATTCCCGCCGTCCGGCCGGCTCGTCATACGTGCACTGCATCGAACGTTGTGGAGCCTGCAGCACCGCAGGGATCATGTCGAGAAAATCGCTTCGTTGGACGAGGGCCATAATTGTCGCCTCAGCTTGAAGAGTGCCGCGACCCGTGAGGTCATGAACGCCGTGATCACGAAGCCGTCGTGCGACTCCGTCTCTCTTTAAGCTACCACCAGCACTTTCGACGAATCCAACCTGCGTACTGCCAGCAACTCCCCCGAAGTGCCCTCGAGTTGAAAACTTGCCGCCACGGGCGACAGTACATCCCATACCGAACACGACTGGCTTCGTCCCCATTCAGTCTGGGCAAGGTGTTCCGGCTGGACCGGTGCGGTCGCACCGGTCGTAACGGTTTAACCTCGCGTTTCGGGCAATCTGGTTGCTCCGACCGCGCCTGCCTGCGGACGCTCCGTGGACCGCTGCCGAAAGAAAAGAAGCGGGCTCTATCGCCCGCAAGGAGGCGATCGATGCGCAAGAGAGCATGTGGGCTAGTCGCAGTGCTGGCGATGATCATGGTGGTGATGGTGGCGGATGTCGCTTCGGCCAAGCCCTTCGGCCATATCTGGGAGAAGCGGCGGGCCGAACTCTATGCCCGGCTCTCGCGGGATGTCTCCGTCCGCGTACAGTCCCGCGTCAGCGCCGCGAAGACAGAGCTTCAGGACTCCCTCGACACGCGGTTTGCCGAGGAGGCAGCCAAGCTCGAGGCGAAGCTGGCGACCGGCTCGAGGGAGCTCGACGACCGCTTCGGCAACGAGATTCGCTCGCTCAACGAGTCGTTCGCGGCCGAATCGAAGGCGCTCCGCGAACGGTTCGACCTGCAGCTCGCGGTGCTCAAGAAGAAGATCGACGCCGAACTCGCGGAAGCCGGGCGGAAAGCCGCGGAGCAGGCGGTCGCTGAATCGAAACAGGCGGCGGAGAAGGCGGCGGAGCGGGTCGATGTCGAATCGAAGAAGGCCGTGGAGCGGGTCGATGCGACGGCGAAGGGCATCGAGGAAAAGACGACCGCCGAACTGAAGAAGATCGAGCAGCGATCGGTGGCGGAAGTCGAGAGGGTGATGGCGGCCGCCGAGAGGAAGGTGGACGGCGAGGTCGCGAAGCTGAAGGCCCGCCTCGACGAGCAGGTTGCCGGCATCGCCAAGCAGCTGCAAGAGCAACAGTCCACAAACGCCACGCCGGTCGAAGCCAAGGACGGCGAGGCGGAGTAGGTCAAACGATGGTTGGAAGGGGTCGCAGGTCTTTTTCGATTTCCTCGTCGCCTCTCACGCCGGATCGAGCGGGTGTATTCTATGTGCATCATGATGTCACACTGTTCTGGGGAAGTGCCTTACGCGGCCTTGCCCGCCTCTCTTGACCGGCTCACCCGCATGAGTATACTTCTGTACACAAAGAGCAACACCGGAGCACCCTCGCATGAGTCCTGTCAAAGAAACGATGATCGACATCATCGGCCGGCAGCCAGACGACAGCAGCTATGACGAGATCCTGAGAGAACTGGCTTTCGCGAGGATGGTCCAGCGGGGTCTTGACGATGCCGATGCCGGTCAGACACGCAGCGACGAAGAGGTTGCCAAGGTGATCGACTCGTGGCGGAGCGTTTGACGAAAATCGTGTGGACCCTCGAGGCGATACGTTGTCTCGAGGGAATCCACGAATACATCGCAGCAGACAGCCCTCGGGCGGCGACTGACGTCGTGTCAGGCATCTACGCAAAGGTGCAACTGCTTCGTGAGCATCCCCGACTCGGGCAGCGGTACGAACCGATCCGCGATCGTGAGGTCCGCGAAACGTCTTACGGTCACTACCGGATTGCGTACCTGATCGTGGATGAGATGCGGATCGATCTGCTTGGAGTTTTCCACGGACGCATGGACATCGAGCGACACCTCCGCTGAACTCCCAAAAGCGGCGTATCACCCCCGGCCCGGGCGGCGGCGGGCCATGATCTCGCGGCGGCTCGACACGTGCAGCTTCTCGTAGATCCGCTGCACGTAGGTGCCCACCGTCGATGTCGAGATCCCGAGCCGCTGGGAGATCTCCTTGTAGGAAAATCCCTCCACGAGCAGTTCGAGCACCTGCTGCTCACGGGACGTGAGCGACTCTTCGTCCGGGGATTCAGCTGGCAACCGTGCGGAGGATGTGCCCGCTACCTCAGCGGCCTCGCGGCTGCGAAATGTCTCGATCACCTTCCGCGCGATCGTGCGGCTCATCGGCACGCCGCCGGCCCGGATCTCCCGGATCGTCTCAAGCAGCCGCTCCGGGAGCACCGGCTTCACGAGATAGCCGTGGGCGCCGGCGGCCAGCGCCTGAAACGTGGTGTCGGGGTCCTGATAGACGGTCACCATCAGGATCTGTGTGCCGGGAAGCTTTGGCGCGAGCATCTTCACGCACTCAACTCCCGTGGTGTCGGGCAGGTTCACGTCCATGATCACCACGTCGGGTGCGAGCGCGGGAATGCCGGCCACGGCCTCCGCCCCCGTCGCAAATGCCCCGAGGCAACGGCACTCGGTGGAGCTTTCCAGAACGTCGACAAAAGTCTGCCGCAGCCGAGCGTCATCCTCAACCACCGCCACCCGAATCGTGCCCACTTGGATCGCGGTCATGATCTTCCTCCCTTGCGAAGCGCGGAGGCGGTCGCGTGATCTATTTCCAGCGGCACGGTCAGCTCGATCCGCGTTCCCGACCCCGGCCTGCTCTCAATCACAAACCGCCCGCCCAGATCTTCTACCCGCCGCCGCATGTTGGTCAGGCCTGAGCGGCCCGTATTCTGCGCTGCTGTCGCTGACGACGGTAGCGAAAAGCCGCGGCCATCATCCTCGACGGCAATCACGAGCTGCGGACCGTTCGCATGGCTTCCGTCCGCCACACCGTTTTCCAGCCTCACGCTGAGCCGCACGACCTGCGGATCGGCATGCTTGACGGCATTATTGATCGCCTCACGGACGACCAGAAACAGGTCGTGTCGCACGGTGCCCGCAAGCGGCAGCGGCGGCACCTTATCGGGCACGTCGAACCGCACGCTCACGCCGGCGGCGTCGAGAAACTGCTCGGCCGAGTGGGTCAGATAGGGCACGAATCGGTCGAGCGTGTCGTTGGCGGGATTAACCGCCCAGACGATCGCATCGACGCTCCGCACCAGATCCATCGCTGAAGCACATGCCTTTTCGGCGCGGGCCACCGTGGCCGCGGATGCCAGACCCTGCACATCGCGGCGGACCCAGTCGGTCTGCATGGCGATCTCGGTGAGTCCCGCGCCGATGTCGTCATGAAGATCCCGCGCGATCCGCGCCCGCTCGCGGTCGAGCGCATGGATGCGCTCCATCTCGTCGAGCCGTCTCCGCATCTGCCGGAGCGACACCGCCCGCGCCACGAGCGCACCGGCCACGAGGCCCACGGCCGCGCACCCCGCCCAGACGTCGCGACGCCAATACCACGGCGGCACGACCACGACCCGCACGCCGGCCTCGAGGCCCGTCGGTTGGCCGCCCGGCAGAAAAGCGGCCACGCGAAACCAGTAGGTGCCGGGCTCGAGCCCGCCATAAACGGCGGTTGCGCGACCGCCAAGGCCCAGCGAATACGCTGCCCGCCACGACGCGGTCACCACGTCTCCCGGTTCGACTGGCACGGCGATCCCTCGGCTCAACCACGACCCATACTCGGTGGGATCGTCATCATCGATCACCAGGATCGGTGTTCTAGACTCAGGTCGCACCGCCACGCGGCTCATCTCGCCGCGGGATCCCGAGCGTCCCCACCCTGTCGGCGTCGCCAGCGGATGCACGTTGTCGCCGAGCCCAGCGAGCGACAAGGCCTTCCGACGTGGCTCACGCCCCTCAGCGGCGATCGAGAGCACGACATCGTCGATCGCCATCGCGCCCACGACCTCGTCGCCGCCGTTGGACAGCAAGTTCACCTTCACCGACGACGCCAGCGGCGGCGCTACGCCCGTCAGCGAAAAGGCCTTCAGCGGTGAGGTTTCCGGCAGGCCCCGCCAGCCCTCCGACGTTCCATGCATCTTGGCGTCGGAACTGCCGACCGTGCTGCCGCCGGTGTCGAGGAATGTCAGACTCAGGCGGCCATGCGCCGGCGCATCCCGCCAGTCGGCATCGACGCCGTCGAGACGGTAACGCAGCCGGCTGCCGCGCAGCGCTGGAAGGATTGGTGTCGCCGTGCCGCCAGCAGCACCGGCAGGCACAGTCGCACGACCCGCGTCCCCCTGCTCGGCCTCACCCTCAAAGACGAACAGGATGCGGCCCGCGTTGGATGACACGCGAAGCGGTGCCGCGTCGGCGGCAGCCGACCCATCGATAGGAATATCCCGTCCATCGACGACGGCCCTGATGATCCGCACGTCGGCAGCTGCCGTCGCAGCCATGGCGCACCACGCGCAGGCAGCGACCAACACGGCAAACGGTTTCGGGACGGTGCGCACGGGGCATTTCCTGACGGCTATACTTTCGCCTCTCGACAGCATGCCAGTTCCGCCGGACGACACGCAACCATGCCTGTGAGCCACAACCGGGCACTCCTCCGGGCCATTGCGGCCATCGCGGTCGTCTTTGCACACGCGGCGCCGACCCCGGCGGCCGAGACGGGCCCGGCCCATGCGCGGCCCCCCAACGTCATCGTCATCCTCGCCGACGACGCGGGCTACGGCGACTATTCGTTCGCGGGCAACACGAACCTCTCGACGCCCGCGATCGACTCGCTCGCGCGGGATGGTGCGGTGCTCTCGCAGTTTTTCGTGCAGCCGGTCTGCTCGCCCACCCGGGCCGAACTCCTCACCGGCCGCTACGCCCCGCGCAGCGGCGTGCGGGGCGTCTCGCTCGGCCAGGAACGGATGGATCCCGCCGAACGCACGCTGGCCAACGTCTTCCACGACGCTGGCCGTGCCACCGGCTGCTTCGGCAAGTGGCATAACGGCACGCAGTGGCCCTACCACCCACAGGCCCGCGGCTTCGACACCTTTTACGGCTTCACTGAAGGCCATTGGAACAGCTACCACGACGCCCCGATGGAGCACGATGGCCGGTTCGTCCGCGGCACGGGTTTCATTGTCGACGACATCACCAGCCGGGCACTCGATTTCGTCAGGCATTCGCAGGCGGATGGCAGACCCTTTTTCTGCTACCTCGCGCTGAATACACCCCATTCCCCGATGGATGTGCCGGATGACGAGTGGAACCGGTTCCGCGACAAACCGATCGAACTTCGTGGCCCCGAGGGCGACGGCGAGGACCTGCCCTTCACCCGCGCCGCCCTGGCGATGATGGAAAACCTCGACACAAACGTCGGCCGCGTGCTCGCCACGCTCAACTCACTCGGCATCGCCGACGACACGATCGTCGTGTTCTTCTCCGACAACGGCCCCAACAGCAGCCGCTGGTGCGGCGGCCTGCGCGGCCGCAAGGGTAGCACCGACGAAGGCGGCGTGCGGAGCGTCTGCTGCATTCGCTGGCCGGGACGGATCAGGCCCGGCACCCGCATCCCACAACTCGCAGCCGCGATCGATCTGCTGCCGACGCTCGCGGGCTTGGCCGGCGTCGCACTCGGCCCGACACAGCCGCTCGACGGCCTCGATCTCTCGCCGCTCCTGCTCGGCACGGCAGCGGCTGAGTCGGTGGCACAGCAGGCCGCCGCCCGCACGATAGTCGCGAGCTTCGGCGGCAAGGTGAGCGTCCGCAGCCAGACGCACCGGCTCGACGCGGAGGGCAGGCTTTACAATATGGACGCCGATCCCGGCCAGACCCACGACCTGGCCGCCGCGGAACCCGAAGCAGCCGCGCGGCTCGGGGCCATCGCTGCCGCCTGGCGGCGTGATGTGCTCAATGCGGTGCCGCCGCCGGCCGAGGAACGCTTCCCCGTGGCCGCTGCCGGTGCGCCGCACACAGAGCTGCCGGCCCGTGACGGCCTGCCGCACGGTGGCGTCGCCCGTAGTTCAAAAGCACCGAACTGCTCCTCCTTCACGAACTGGAAGACGACCGACGATTCGATCACCTGGACCGTCGACGTGCTCACCGCAGGCAGCTACGACGCCGAACTCTGGTACACCTGCCCCGAGGCCGATGCCGGATCGACGATCGTGCTCGCCTGCGGCGCCGCATCGACGCAGGCCACGATTCAGCCCGGCTGGGATCCGCCGCTGGATACCACCCACGACCGCGTGCCCCGCAAGGGGGAGGGCTTCGACAAAGAGTTTCGGCCGCTCGCACTTGGCCAGATCGAACTCGCCTCGGGCCCAGCGACGCTCACGCTTCGGGCGACGACGATTCCCGGCGGCAGCGTCGCCGACGTCCGGCGGCTCGTCCTCGTGCCGAGCAATCGCTAGCGTCCGCAGTCTGTCAGCATCCGCAGTCTGCCGGTCACGCCCGGCCGCGAGACGCTTCCACGACGACGAGGTCGTAGAAATAGCGGCCGCGGGCATTGCGGCCGCGGAGGAGCCGGAAGCCACAGCTGAACACTGTGGACGGCTGCCCGCCGTCCGCCGCGACCGGCGCCGGCACAAACCCGTTCTCGCCGCGGTGGTGAATGACGAACTCGAGTTCTGGGCCGCGGGCGTCGATGAGCCAGAACTCCGTCACCCCGGCGGCGAAGTAGGCAGGGGGCAGCCGACGACGGTCCTTGCCAACCGACGCATCGCTGACGATCTCGACCACCAGTTCCGGACCGCCTTCAAGCTCGACAAAACGGTCGGTCTCGCCCCCGGCTTTCGGCGTGAGCCTGACCCGGTCGGTGTCGATCGCGGCATCCGACACGGCGACCACATCGGGCTCCGCCGACACGTTCCCCGCGACCGACGAAATCCTCGTCTCGCCGGTGAAGAGGTTGTAGCCCGTGCGCCGCGCAAGCGGCCACAGCGACGCGACGATCGCGGTCTTGAGCGTGCCGTGCGTGAACAGGTCTTCCGGTGACATATCCACCTCGATCTGCGAGCCAACCCAGTCGATCCGGCCACGCTTGGGAAAAGCTTCGGAGAGCGCCCAGTGGCGAAAGGCCGTGAGCGTCGCCACCGTGCCCGGAATTTCGACCTGGTCTTCGACAAGCACCGTGGCCATGGGATCACCCTCAGAGAACCTGATGAAGATGTGGAACCTGACGAAGATGAACCGAGGAGGAAATTGGACGCCTGTATAGCATCGTAACAGCCCGACGGCAATCGAGCAAACCAGCTCTGTCGAGCAGACGAGGCCTCGACCCGCGCCCATTCTCGGCCATGCCATATATAGTCATGATGGATGCTGCGATGATGAACGCCGCGAACATGGATACCGTGTGGCCGACAGAGAATCGAACAAGATTGAACCCAACATGGAGTCCAACATGGAAACCAACAGAGAGTCCCGGGCGACCCACGCCCGCAAGGAATACGAGCAGGGTGCGCTCGACGAGTCGACCTGCGACTCTAGCCCGATCAGGCAGTTCGCGATCTGGTATGACGCGGCCGTGGCCGCCGGGGTGCCCGAGCCCGAGGCGATGACGCTCTCCACCGCCACGCCTGACGGCCATCCCTCGGCCCGCATCGTGCTCTTGCGGGGCTTCGACGACCGCGGCTTCTGCTTCTACACAAACTACGAGAGCCGCAAAGGCAGGGAATTGACCGATAATCCCCACGCCGCGCTGACTTTTCACTGGACGGTGCTCGAGCGTCAGGTGCGGATCGAGGGCCGCGTGGAGCGGACGACCGCGGCCGAGAGCGACGCCTATTTTCACAGTCGGCCCAGCACCTCGCGGATCGGGGCCTGGGGCTCGCCTCAAAGCCAGGTCATCCCTGACCGCGACGCCCTCGAACAGCTCTTTGCCCGCTTCCGCGCGGAGCACCCCGACGACGCAGCGATCCCAAGGCCGGACCACTGGGGCGGCTTCCGACTCATCCCCGAACGGATCGAGTTCTGGCAGGGCCGTCCGAGCCGGCTGCACGACCGCCTCCGCTTCCGACGGGACGCTGCGGGCCCTTGGATCACGGAACGGCTCGCCCCGTGACGGAGCCCGGGCTATTCTGAGGTGATCCTGCCACCGATGCTGCGCGACAGGAGTCCGGAACGACCTGTCGGATCGCCTACCTCGCTCCCGTGCAACCAAGGGAAAACGCCGCCATGAACCTGAAACCGTTCGCCACGCTCATGATGGTGATCTGCTCGTTGTGGGTTCCTGCCCTCGTGCCGGCGGTGGGTCGTGCCGAACCCGCCGTGAAAACCGGCGAGAAGATCGCGTTTCTCGGCGACTCGATCACGCAGGGCGGCGCCAACAACGCGTCTGGCTATGTGCGGCTGGTGATCAGCGGGCTGGAGGCCAACGGCATCAAGGCGGCGATGATTCCCGCCGGAATCAGCGGTCACAAGTCGAACCAGATGTTGGAACGACTCGACAAGGACGTGATCAGCAAGAAGCCCGACTGGATGACACTCAGCTGCGGCGTGAACGATGTCTGGCACGGGGCGAACGGCGTGCCACTGGACGCCTACCAGAAGAACATCACCGCCATCGTCGACCGAGCTCAGGCCGCGGGCATCAAGGTGATGATCCTGACCGCCACGATGATTCGCGAGGATGCGACCAACAGCGAGAACCAGCGGCTCGCGCCCTACAACGACTTCTTGCGAATGCTGGCGGCGGAAAAGAAGTGCCTGCTCGCCGACCTCAATACCGACATGCATACCGCACTCAAGCCCGGCCCGCATCACGACCACCAGCTCACCTCCGATGGGGTCCACATGAATCCGCTCGGGGATCGGATGATGGCCCGCGGCATTCTGAAAGCCTTCGGCCTCTCCGACTCAGAACTGAAAACGGCCGACGACGTCTGGTTGAACGCCCCGAACACCTGCGAGGTGGGCGGCAAGACGAAGCTCACGCTGCGGCAGTACGAACAGCTCCGGAAGCTCGCCGCCACACGCGGCATGTCGGTCGGCAGCCTCATGCAGGACGAAACAACAAAAGCGATCGACGCGCTTTTGAAAACCGCTCCCTGATCGAATGCCATCAAAGACAGCTGGGACACAATCCCGCTGGAATGGAGACAACGTATGTCCGACACGCCACTCGAAGTCTCCGCTGCGGAAGCCAAACGGCTCCTCTGGGAGGCACACCCGGGAGAGATGCTCTTGCTCGACTGCCGCACGCCCGACGAGCATGCGACGGCGAAGATCGCCGGGGCGTTGCTCGTGCCGATGCAGGAGCTGCCCGAACGCATCGGTGAACTCGATGCCTGGAAGACGAAGCCGATCATCGTCCACTGCCACCACGGCGTTCGCAGCCTGAGAGTCACGCACTGGCTCCGCGAACGCGGCTTCTCCGCTGTCTCGAGCATGCAGGGCGGCATCGACGCCTGGAGCACCGACGTCGATCGAAACGTGCCGCGATACTGACGCCACGTTCTGCCGCGTCTGCGAGTCGTGTCATTGTTTTGAGTACGGCGGCGATCGGCCTGGAAAACCGACTATAACGCGGCGAAGGAGTGGAACGCCGCATGATCGACAGACTGCCGCTTCGGACGATGGGCCGCCTCCTCACGGCCGTCACGCTCGTCGTCACCCTCTCCGCGGCGTCGGCCGCCGGGCCACCCAACGTGCTGATCATCTTCGCCGATGACCTCGGATGGGGCGATCTCGGCTGCCACGGTCATCCCCACCACAAGACCCCGAACATCGACGGCCTGGCCGCCGACGGGATTGATCTCCGGCAGTTCTCAGTGGCGGGGCCGATCTGTTCGCCCAGCCGAGCCGGCCTGTTGACGGGCCGTTTTCCGATGCGGTTCCGGATCATGATGCCCTTCGAGATGGCTCGAAATATCGCGATCGACCAGCCCGACTGGCTCGATCCAAGCGGCCTGACGCTCCCGGGACTGCTCCGAGATCATGGCTACCACACCGCCATATTCGGCAAGTGGCATCTGGTCGAGGAGCGGGCGAAGGTGATGGCCGATGCCCCCAAGCCCTCGGCCTATGGCTTCACCGACTGGGGACTCATGCGCGGGCCGTGGGACTCGGCGTTCGAGCCACGCGGTTCGTTCGACGCCGCCGTAGCCTACCTGCGGCAGCCGCCGCAGCAGCCGTTTCTGCTCGTGGTCACGCCCCACGAGCCCCACGTTCCCTACATCGCCTCCCCGGAAGCGTACAAGGCCAGTCAGCACGTCGATGAACGCGCGCGGAAGTACGCCGCCAGCGTCACCGATCTCGACCGCGGCGTCGGCCGGCTCCTCGACACGCTCCGCGAGGAAGGCCTCGACGACAACACGCTCGTGATCTTTTCCAGCGACAATGGTCCTGCGGCCCGCTATGAGCAACGCGACGCAGCCCACGGGCAGTATTTCAACGCCGGCTCCGCGGGCAACCTCCGCGGACACAAGGGCGAGGTCTACGAGGGGGGCGTGCGGACGCCGTTCATCGCCCGCTGGCCGGGCCGCATTTCGCCGCGAACGATCGACACGGCAAGCGTCGTGAATGCGGTTGACCTGCTCCCCACGATTGCCGCGGCCACGGGAGTGGCGTTGCCGGTGGCCTGGCCCGGGGATGGCGAAAACAGGCTCGCCGTGCTCGAGGGTCGGCCGACGCCGCGACTCAAGCCGCTGTTCTGGCGGACGGCCCGGCAGGAGGCGGTGCGGGATGGTAACTGGAAACTCGTCGCCAGCATCGACGGCACGTCGGTCGAACTCTTCAACCTCGCAGCCGATCCCCGCGAGATGACCGACGTGGCCGCCCGCACTCCAGCCGAGGCTCTGCGGCTGGGCAGCCTGCTGCGTGACTGGCGGGCCGGCCTGCCCACCACCACCGACCCCGCCTGCTGCTCGTCGGGCCGCACCGCTTCATCGCCCCCCGGCCGGCAGACTCAACTGCCACCGCCATAGAATTGTGTTGACTGCGGCCCGTTGACCGGGCTACTGTTCAGTGCCGTGTCTGCCGGAATGAATCATGCCCTCCTCGATTCTCAAAGCCGCCCGCCGCACCGATGAGTTCTTCATGGCCATCTCCCCGATCCATGAGACGATGCAGCGTCTGACGCAGCTGATCGTCGGGGATTTTCCGGGGGACAGACTACCCAAGCCGGTCTCGTTTCCAGCGCCTGAAACGGTCTCAGAAACCGGTGCCGACGGCATTCCTTACGTGTCGCTCAATACGCTCCTGGAACTGAAGCTCACCAGTGGCATGACGGCGGCGCATCGGCGTTGGTCGGGAATCCACTTCATCGGATACCAGGAAGTTCTTCCCTGACAAGCTCGACGGTACGACTTCGACCGTGTTTTCGGTCGACGAGTTCGAGCCGGACCCTCGTGCCGGCCTGACCTCGAATCATGTCTATGCACCTCCGGAGATCCACGCCCGTCATCTCCGAGCCGTCGATCGTGCGGCCGTCGATTCGGCTCTGGAGCATGTCCACCCATTCCTGGAAATCCACGCCCTCCGGCTCCGCTCCATCGATCGTGCGGATGACGAGTCCCGGGACCAATCCTGCACGCCCGGCCGGCGTGTCAGGAAGCACTTCCTTGATCACGATCTTTTGGTCCTCGACTCCCAAGATCATCCCAACGCCTGCGAAGGAACCCGGAGCCGGGCAGTCATCGACCGGTGGATCGATATGTGCCGTCTGCTTCCGTTTCGCCATCGGCTTCGGCCCCAGTTGCTTTTCCATCAAGCTGGCGTGTTCCCGTGCGATCGCGTCGCTTCCCGGCTCGTCGATCACATTGAAATACTCGGCCCGATCCCGCCCGTGGTCGTAGAGCTCACGTGATCCGTCGGTCCGTTCGGTGTAGCGATAGCGTGCCGTGCGAATGGTGCGGCCGTTCCCCCACTGGCAGCAGCCGCCCGCCTTGCCGTCAGCCTTCGGATCCTTGACGAGCGGCAGAAAGCTCCTGCCAGCGAGCCCGTCGGCCGCGGGCAGCCCTGCGATGTCGCAGAAGGTCGGAAACAGGTCGAGCAGTTCGACGATGCCATCGGCTGTCGCGGCTTGCGGCCCGCCGGGAAACCGCACGATCAGCGGCACCCGCATCACCTGCTCGTCGATGCTGTGCTTACACCACTGGCCGCGCCAGCCGAGGTGGTAGCCATGGTCGGACGTGAAGACGATCACCGTGTTGTCGAGCAGGCCGCGGCGCTTCAGGTCGTCAAGCAGGCGGCCGACCTGTTCGTCAAGCATGGTCACCGCGGCGTAGTAGGCCCGGATGCCCTCGCGCTGGTGGGCTTCGCTGATCTCCATGCCAGGCTCGTCCCGCAGCGACCCCGGCGGCAAGGGCGAGGCGTCGGCTGGCGTAGGCTCGAGCGTGAATGTCGCCGAATCATGCGCATCGAAACAGGCTTTGGTCGTGTCCCACGACACGTGCGGCGTGTGGAAGCCGACGGCCGCGAAGAACGGCTTGCTGGCATCCCGCTCCCGCTCCAGAAACTCGATCGCACGGTCTGTCCGCGCATGGTCGAGCAGCGCCTCTGCCGTGGCCGCCACACCGATGAAGGAGAGCTTCTGCCGTTTCAGCCCCAGATCCTCGTGCCAGGGCGTGCGCGGCCCGAGATGCACCGAAGGCTTCACATCGGCGACGCGGATGTCCCATGCCTCGGGGTCCACATACTCCTCCGTGTGGTCGATCTTGCCGACCGAAAACGTCTGGTAGCCGTGCTGGCGGAACCAGCGGCCGAGCGTCATCGTGTCGGGATGCTTGCGGAAGTAGTCGGGCGGCACCCGTCGGCCGAGCATGAATGACGTGCGGCTGGGGGTGCAGACGGCCCCTTGGCAGTAGGCATGCGAGAACACCACACCCTCCGCCGCGAGCCGATCGAGGTTGGGCGTGATCGCGGCCTTGTCGCCGTAGCAGCCCAGCCGCGTGGCGAGGTCGTCGGCGACCAAAAACAGGATGTTGGGCCGTGCGACCGGAGGCTTTTCCTCCGCTGACAAAAGGGGCGACGGCAGCATGGCACCACAGGCGATCACCAGCCCGCACAGGATCCGCGCCACGAACGACGCATGCGCACGAAGGCTTTTCGTCATGTTCATCGAGGTTCCTCTTACTGTTCCTTGGATGTGTCCTTGGATGTGCACAAGATTTCAGCGGTCCAAAAACAGCCGGCTCGCCGCGAAGGCGCGGATCAATGACCGGACGCCGTATTCCGAGCCGGCCGTCGCGGCGACGATCTCGTCGATCGTCTCCCGGTCGGCATAGGAGACGTCGGCGCCGGTGGCGTAGCGGGCGAGATGGCCCACGAACGCCTTGGCAAGTCTCTTCGGATGCGCGGCGAGCAGCTGCGAGAAATCGTCGATGCCTGTAAACGCTTTGCCGTTTGGGAGCGAGCCCGAGGCATCGACCTTGGGGCCCAGCTGGTAGCTCGCCCAGAGGAGTTCCTGGGCGGCGGCGGGCGCGGGGTCGCCCTTGCCGGCCACACGATAGCGGTCGCGAAAACCGCCAATCGGATCGAAACATTCGAGGGCGAATCCGGGCGGATCGATCTTCGCGTGGCAGGCGGCGCAGCTTGAGTCGCTGCGATGGAGTTTCAACTGCTCACGGACGGTCGTCGCGCCCCGCGTGTCGGGGTCAATCGCCGAGATGCCCGGCGGGGGCGGGGGAGGAGGCCGGTTGAAGAGCCGGTCCATCACCCAGACGCCGCGCTTGACGGGTGACGTCGTCGTGCCGTTGGCGGTGAGCTTGAGAATAGAGGCTTGCGTGAGCAGCCCGCCGCGATGGCTGCCGGCCGGCAGCGCGACCCGGCGGAGCTCGACGCCATCCACACCAGGGACGCCATAGTGCTCGGCCAGCCGCTGCGAGAGCATTGCGAAGTCGGACCGCACAAACGTCCGTACCGGCAAGTCCTTTTCGATGAGTTCACGGACGAAGGCCCGCGTCTCCGCGAGCATCGCGTCGCCAAGGAGCCCCGAGTATTCGGGGTAAAGCTTCCGGTCTGGACTCGTTTCGTCGAAGCGGTCGAGTTCGAGCCACTGGTCGCAGAAATCCTCGATGAAACGTTCTCCCTTGGGATCGGCGAGCATCCGATCGATCTGGGTGTGGAGCTCTTTGTCATCGCAGAGCGTGCCGTCGTGGGCAGCCTTGAGCAGCGTCTCGTCCGGCGGACCGTTCCAGAGCCACGCCGCCAGCCGCGAAGCGAGTGCCACCGGCCCGAGCCGGCCGCCGGCCTCGGTGCCCTCCGGAAGAAACAACACCTCCGGGCTCGTGAGCACGGCCACGTAGGCCCGCCGCATCGCGTCTTCGAAGCAGTCGCCGTCGTCGATTCGTGCCCGCACGAGTGCCACGTAGGGTTCAATCTCGGTCGGCTCCACCGCGCGGCGGAAGGCCCGCGGCAGGAACTTCGCCAGCAGCTGTTTGGCATCTTCGGCCGGCTGGCTTGTCTGCACCGTCTCCAGCGGCGGCTTCCGCTCCGCCCGCGGAATGTCGAGGTATTCGCTCGGCAGGTAGCCAGGCGTGCCGTGGATCGGGGCCCGCGTGGGCGGCATCGCGTTATCGCCGGATCGCAGCGCCGCAATCGGCAGCTCGGCAAAGAGTCGCCGATGGCTCTCCGGTGGCCACAACGGATTGAGCGGTCCCTCCACCTCGAACCAGTCGACCGCCACACCGGGGCCGACGTGCCTGGCCGTCCGCCCGCCGATCTGCCGCACGCTGAGGCCCCGAAAAGGAATCGACACCGGATCGAAGACGACCGACTCATGGGCGTCGAGCCAGGTCACGATCTCGTGCGTGCGCGGTTCAAGGGACGGCGCGGTGAACGTGGCCAGGAGCCGGCCGCCCTCCTGCTGCCTCCCCTCTTCGTGGGCCCGCAGCACGGCGGCCTGCGACGAAGCGATCGGCTCGACCGTTCCTTGATTCCATTGAAAACCCCAGAGCGAGAGACGCAACGCGTAGTGCCCCTGGTAGATCGGCGCGACGTTGAGAGCCGCCTCGTAGCCGGCGAAGTTGGGCACGAGCAGGCCGACGGCGCTGCTGCTCTCGGCGATCTTCTGCTGCTCCATGAGCTTCTTGCGGTCCTCGAGATCGTCATTGGCATTCGGGGCCGCGATGTAACGCTTCACATCCTCGAAGCCGCCGCGGAGCGGCAGCGCCGGATCGGGCTGGCCACCTTGGAGCAGCACGAAATTGCCGTGGAGCAGGTTCATCTCGAACTTGAATTGCCCGGCGGGATAGATCCGCCGCTTGAACGCTGGCGGTGGCGTGCTCCGGGTGGCGATCGCCGCCGTGAGTGCCCGCTCCGCGGCGTCGGCGTAGGCCGCCAGGTGCACCGGCGACAGGTCGAGGCCGTCGGCCACCTTATTGAAGCCGGCCACCTCGCCGTCGGGAGGCAGGAGCGCCGTGATCTCCAGCCTGGGCAGGGCGAGCAGGTCCCGGAGCGTGTTTTCATATTCGCGCCGCGTGAGCCGCCGCAGGCGGGATCGTCCACGGGTCGCAATCCGCTCGCGGTCGGCCGCGAGCAACTGCGTGTCGAGCCAGCCGGTCACGGCCGCGACCTCCCGGCTGTCTGGCCGCTCCTCGTCGGCCGGCGGCATCTCGCCGGCGGCGATGCGGTCGTGGATCCGCACGAATGACTTCAGGATGGCGGGGTCGGAAAGGTCGCGGGAAAGGACGGCCAGATCGAGACCGGCCTCCGGCGTTTTGCCGGAGTGGCATGAGAAGCAGTGCCGCTCGAAGAAGGTTTCGAGCACGGCCACGGATGGTTCGGCATTCGCCTCGATACCACATGCCGCCACGACCACCGCAAGCAGGGCACCGCGAAGCGTGCTCCCGAAGTCCGCCACTCGCACATCGCCGGCACGACCAGCCCACCGCGTCATGCGTCAAGCCCTCGAAGCGTGCCAGTGCTCGAGGAAAACACATCGGCCTCGACGCCGAGCTTCTGGAGCATGGTGACGAAGACATTCGCGAGGGGTTCGTTCCTCGACTCGTCGAAGGCCAGATGGCCCGGATGGCGGTAGCCGCCGCCGGCCAGGATGAGCGGCAGATTCACGTTGGAGTGGGAGTTGGCGTTGCCCAGGCAACTGCCGTAGAGCAGTTGCGTGCGGTCGAGGAGCGCGCCTCCTGCTTCCGCCGACTTCCCGAAGGCGTCGATCAGGCCGCCGAAGGCCTGCATCTGTGCCTCCTCGATCTTTTTCAGTTCCGCGATCTTCTCCGGCTCGTTGCCGTGGTGGGTGAGGCCGTGGGTCTCGTTCTTCACGCCCGGAACCGTCGGCACGACCGAGAAGGTGGCGATCGACAGCGAGGCCACCCGGGTCGAATCGGTTTCGAACGCCAGCCGTACGAGGTCGAACATCAGCTTCGACTTCTCGATCACGCGATTCGCATCGGCGATGTCTTTCGGCTCGGGATAGTTCACCGAGGGCTTCGGACGATTCTCCCACTCCACTGCGCGCACGAGCCGCTGCTCGAGCTCCCGCACGCTCTGAAAATACTGGTCGAGCCGCCCGCGGTCCTCAGGCCCGACCGCCCGTTCGAGTTTTCCGGCCTTGTCGAGCACAAGGTCGAGCACACTGCCGCCGGCCTTGATCCGCCGCAGCGTCGCCGCCTTCTCCGCAGGCGTGCCCGCCACGAAGAGGCTGCGGAAGAGCCGACTCGGGCTCGTCTCGGCAGGAATGTCGACGCCCGCCCGCGATACGGCGAGCGTGCTCGAATAGTGATGCCCCTGCTCCACGGCGAGCGCGAGAAACGGAAAGCGGGTGTCGAGACCGATCGATTCAGCGGCGACCTGATCGAGCGACATCCGGTTGCGGAAGCTCGGCTGGCCGGGATGCGGCGCACCGGTGAGGAAGCACTGCCCGGCATGGTGGTTGCCATCCACGTCGGGATGCGAGAGCCCCGAGAAGACGGTGAACTTCCCTCGCTGGTCAGCGAGCAGGTCGAGGTAGGGGCTCGACGGTGGGCCGCCCGCTTGACCGCCTGCCGCCGACTTCGCCGGAAAGAAAAACTGCGGCATCATTCCGAGCGGCACATGGATGGCGAAGAGCCGCTGAGGCGGTGTCGTGACCGCTGCCGCGAGGGCCCGGCTGCGGGCCGACAGTCGAAACGCCGGCACCATGCCATCGAGGAGCGGCAACGCCACCGCGGCGCCGGCAGCCCGCAGGAGAGCGCGGCGAGGAATGGGAGCCTGGGTGGGCGACATGGCTACGTTGTGTCCGAGGATGCGTCGCGTTTTCAGAATGCTTTTTTCAGAATGCTTTACGAAGCCGGTGTGGTCGTCGTCATGGCGAACGGCGTTTGTGTTCTCGAACGCGCCGCTTAGACTCCACTTAGGAGTGTAGCGCGGGCCGTCCCCGGACGCGTGTCACAAAAATCGCTACACGACTCGGGGCACCGACGGGGTTGGGCATGGGTATCAGCCGCATTTCGCAGCCCGCGCCAGGGGCCTTTCGATCGGCCCAGCTATCTGGAATCTGGCTGTCTGGAATCTGGCTGCTGCTTGCCGCCGCATGGCTTCCGTCTGGCCACGCACGTGCCGGCGTCGAGATCACTGCCGTCGTGGTGGACGGCCGTGAGGTGCCGCTCCCGGCATCCACGGCAGGAGAGCCTGTCGTCGTCCGGGTTCCAACGACCGCCCGGCAGCTGCGGTTTCTTTTCCAGTCTGAGCCGGGGACGAACCGAACGAGTACCCCGGAGAACTCTCCTGCCCCGCGGCCTGGCACGCGGCTGCGATTTCGGCTCGATGGCTCCGACACCGCCTGGCGGGATCTGCCAGCCAGCGGCCGTGCGCTCCTGCAGTTCGTGGCTGCTGACGGGGCCATGATCGGGGGCGAACAGGCCCTGTTTCCAGGAGAGTCGCCGGGCTGGACCGGCCTGCCTGAGACCTCCGACTTCGTGCCGCAGGAACTGTCGGCCGTCGCGCCGCCGGGCACCACAGGCGTCGTCTTCTCCATCCTCTCGCACAACGCCGAGCAGGTCGTGGGCTCGATCGCCATCGACGATGTCATCCTGCGGGTCGACCGCGCCGGTGAATCGGCGGAGGCTCGCCCGCTCACGCCGCTGGAGGTGGACGAGGAGGCCCTGTCTGGCCGCACCAACCCCCGGGGCTGGATCCGGCCGGGCAGCCGGCCCGACATGAGCCTGGTACGGACGCGGCGTGGTCCCGCCCCGCATCCAGTTCTGGTGATCGTCGATGACGACCCGACCCGCTTCGGCAACTGGTCGACCGCCAAACCCAATGAGATCGAAGTGCGGCCGGGCGACCGGGTGACTGCCTCGTGGACCGCAGCCCACAGTTTCGGCATCGGCGGAACGGCGGCGGCGAGCTATCCGGCACTGACCGCCGGCACCTACTGGTTTCGCGTGGCCACCTTCACGGCCGGCGGCGAGGCAACCGGGGACGAGGCGAGCCTGTCGGTGGTCGTGGTGCCGCCGTGGCATATGCGCCGCGACGTCTGGGTGGCGGCGGCCGCCGCGGCCGCCGCCGGACTGCTGCTCGCCGGCCGGGCCATCACCACCCGCCGGCTGGCAAGGCGACTCGAGGAGTTGGAACGCAGCCACGCCCTCGAACGCGAACGTTCCCGCATCGCCCGCGATCTGCATGACGAGATCGGCGCCAAGCTCACCGAGATCGCCATGCGGGCCGACACGGTGCGGAGCGAGGTCGATGGCATCGCCCGGCCCGAGGTCGTGCAGTTGGCCGGCGGCATCTGGCAGATCGCCGCCGACTTGGTCCGCAGCGTCGATGCGATCGTCTGGGCGGTCAATCCCGCCCACGACACACTCGACCGCTTCGCAGCCTATCTCGTGCAATCGACCGAGCAGTTTCTCGACGCCGCCGGCATCGCCATGCGGTTTCAGATCCCGGAGGACCTGCCGCCAGTGCCGCTCGACGGCACGGTCCGCCACAGCCTCTTTCTGGCGGTCCGCGAAGCGGAGAACAACGCGGTCAAGCATTCCGGATGCACCACGATGACCATCTCGCTCACGCTCACCGACGGGCTCCTCGAGATCGTGATTGCCGACAATGGAAAAGGCTTTGATCCCCACGACCAGAAGGCCACGCCCGACCGTTCGGGCCTGACCAACATGCGGCGGCGGATGGAGGAGATCGGCGGCCGCTTCGCGATCGACACGAGCATCGGCCGCGGTACGACAGTGCGGCTCACGCTTCCACTTCCCGCCGTCCCGCCACCGCGAGGCCCATCATGATGACACGCACCATCGGCGTGGCCGTGGTCGAGGACGACGCCTACCTGCGGCGGAGTTTCGAACGGGTGATCACCGCGGCGGAGGGCTGCCGGCTCGTGGGTGTCTGCGCGACCGTGGCGG
Source organism: Pirellulales bacterium (assembly GCA_044336965.1). Classification (GTDB taxonomy): domain Bacteria; phylum Planctomycetota; class Planctomycetia; order Pirellulales; family UBA1268; genus CAMCQY01. Next base: position 32,141 of record JBIIOL010000001.1, read on the forward strand.
AGGCGATGAGGCGAATTCCGTCGCTCGCACCCGATGTCATCCTGATGGATGTCAACCTGCCCGACGGTAGCGGCGTCGACTGCGTGGCCGAACTGTCGGGACGGCTCCCCGACACGCAGATCCTGATGGTGACGGCCTATCAGGATCCCGACACGGCATTTCGGGCGATCACGGCCGGGGCCCACGGCTATCTCGTGAAGCCGGTGACGGCGCAGAAGCTCGTGGAGGCGATTCGGGAGATCCGCGATGGGGGCGTGCCGATGAGCCGTGCGGTGGCTAGGAAGGTGATCGCCGCCTTCCGCCGGATGAACGAAAAGACCACGCTGCCGACCCGACAGTCCGCGGCCGCCACGGGACACTCGCCCCAGCAGACGACCACCGACTCGATGCTCGCGCCGCGGGAACAGCAGGTGCTGGAATTCCTGGTCGAGGGCTATTCCTACAAGGAGATCGCGGGGCAGTTGGGACTCTCGACCGGCACGGTCTCCACGTACGTCAACCGCATCTATAAGAAGCTCCACGTGTCGAGCCGCCGTGAGGTCGTAGCCTGGTCGAAGGGGGGCGGCGATCCAAAGCAGCCCGGTCGCCCGTGATCCGGCAGGATTCGCCTCTGGCAGCCGGGAGTCTGCGAAAAAGGGGGGTGGCACTGCCATCAAAGATATGACAGGCAACCGCCCCAGCCTCTCGCTACATTTTTTTCGGTGGGTCGTGCGTTTTTATCTCTCGTGCTTG
>JBIIOL010000457.1:0-3486 GCA_044336965.1 Pirellulales bacterium
GGCTGAAGGCGACCGCCGTCACCCAGTCGGTGTGTTTCGTGAGCGTGTGCAGGAGTTTTCCGTTTTCGGTGGAAAAGATCTTCACTATTCGGCTTGAGCCACCGATCGCGATCTGCGTCTCATCGGGCGAGAGATCGGCCGCCATCACGGCGTCAGATTCGTCGCCGACCGACGCCAGCCGCTTGCCAGTCGCCACGTCGAAGAGCACCGCGACGCCGTTTTGTACCGGTTTGCCCCCCGCCGCCAGGAGCACGCGGCCGGAGGGGCTGAACTTCAGGACGAGCGGCTCCCCTTCCGGAAACGCGATCGCGCCGTAACTCTTGTCGGGCGATGCCATCAGGTCGATTGCCCCGTAGGAGGCCTTCGCTGCAAGCGGCGCTCGCGGGCTCGCGGCTAGCGCCAGCACGGGATACGGGCGGATCGTCTTGGGACGCTCGAAGGACGACAGTGCGCCCTCAGCAGGGATCGGCGGAGGACCGCTTGCGGCCTGCTGCGGGGCCGCGGGCTTGAAGCCGAGCGTCCGCATCTCCGCGATCGAGCTGCCGGCGTTCTCCCGCAGCCCGGTGTCGATCCAGGCCTTGATGAGAGCCACCTGATCGGCCGGGACGCGTTCGCCCTCCGGGGGCATCCGGTCGCCGTCGTCGGGGGCCGTGATCACCTCGATGAGCCGGCTGCTGGCTGATCGGCCCGCCGCAACGATCTCGCCGCCGCCGGCGCCCTTCATGACGCCGGCATACGTCACGAGGGAGAGACTGCCCTCCTGCTTGCCGTCGCCGTGGCAGGTGGCGCAGTGCTTTTTGAGGATCCCGGCGACATGATCCTCGTAGGTGATCGGTTTCGATTCCTCGCCGCGGGCGACGGTGGCCAAGAGGCTGATCGTGCCCAAGGCGATCGCAAGGCTACTAGTGGTTGAAATTGAATTCCGTCGCATTGAGCAGGCTCCAGAGGATGTCTTCGTAGACTGCCGGGGCTTTTCCGTTCTCACCCACCATGGCCCGCAGGCCTGCCATCTCTTCGTTCGTCGGCCGACGGCAAAGCGTGCGGATGAAGAGTTCGTCGAGGATGTCCTCGGGCGTCGACTTCGTGTCGATCAGCTTCTTGATCACGTCGCTGGCCGCGACCCGGTCGCGGAGCTGGCCGCCCGGCCTGTCGAACATGGTGTCGCCCACGTTCAAGTGCATCGCCTGGGAGAGCGTCGGCTCCATCTTCGTCTCACACGCACAGATCGTGCCGCGGGTTGACCGGCCAAACGTCGCGAAGAACGGATCCCCCGAATTCGGCCCCCCGGTGCCACCCGAGGAGCGGGGATAATAATCGATGGCCCGCGTGCCAAGCGGCCAGTCGGGCAGTTGCCTGGGCACGCCGGTGACGGCCACCACCGAGTCGAGCAGCACATCGGCCCGCAGCTTCCGCAGATGGGCGTGGGAAAACTGACGCGTATCGCCGGCATTGCTCGGCGTGGGCTTGGTCGAGAGCTGATAGACCCGCGAGTTGCAGATATCGCGGACGAGGCCGCGGAGGTCGAACTTCAGCTCGACCAGCCGCTTGGCGAGCGCATCCATCAGCGGCGCGTTGACCGGCGGATTGCTGACACGGATGTCATCCACCGGATCGATGATGCCGCGGCCGAGAAACTGGGCCCAGATCCGGTTGGCGAGGTTCGTGGCGAAGAGTTCGTTGTCGGGCGACGTGAGCCACGAGGCGAGCGCCTCCCGCGGATCCCCTGCCCCGCCCACCGGCTCGACAGCGCCGAGCACCTTGGCCGGCTTGCCCTGGCCATCGACGGGATTCACGGCCGGGGCGGCCTTGTCATCCCAGAAGATCCGTTTTTCCCGCGGCTCGACGCCCGGCTTCCGCTGCATGCCGGTGAAGAAGCTGACGAAGCCGTAGTAGTCGTTCATCGTCCAGCGGTCGAACGGGTGGTTGTGGCACTCGGCGCACTGGATCTGCACACCGAGGAACAGCTGCGAGAAGTCGGCAGCCAGCGGCTTGGGCTCGACCCTCGGCTTGTGGACAAGCATCGTGTAGAGATTGACTGGGCCGTTGCTGATGTTGCTGCCCGAGGCAGACACCATGTCAGATACGAACGCGTTGAGCGGACGATTCGTGCGAAACTGAGCCTTGATCCACTTCGTGTATTGGTTGGCGGCCTTGATGACCGTGGCGTCGGGGGAGTAGTTGCCGCCCATCACGCGGAGCCGCTCGCCCCAGATCGCGGCCTGATAATCGGCAAAGTCGTCGGTGGCGAGGAGTTCGTCGATCTTCTTCGCCCGCTTATCCTTGGCGTTGTCGGCCATGAAGGCGTGGTATTCCTCGACGGTCGGCGGCCGGGCCACGAGGTCGAGCGTGATGCGGCGGAGGAAGGTCTCGTCGTCGCAGAGTTCCGACGGGATGATGCGGAGCTTGTGGAGCCGGTCGAAGACGAGGGTGTCGATGAAGTTATTGGTTGGCGGATCAGGCCAGACAAAGCCTTTTTCCGCTGGCAGTACGACCACCTCGGCGCCGACCGTGAATCGGCTGTAGCGGGCGAAGACGTTCGTGTCGCCCGGGCCGGCGGCGGTGACCATGCCATCGTTGTCGATCGTGGCGACGCTGGGGTTGTTGGAAAAGAAGCGGGCGAGGCCCGTGACGTCGCGGGAGCTGCCGTCGCTGTAGGTCGCGGTGACGCGGGCGGTGCCGTTGCCACCGATCTTTTTGAACACCACGCTCTGCTTGGGAAGCGAGATACCGACGACCTCGGGTGGCATGACGGAGTCGTCTGGGGCGCCCGCTGCGATCCAGCGGTGGAGTGTCTTGTAATACTCGGTGTCACGTTCGAACAACTTGCCGCCGGTGTGCGGCACAGCGCCGATGGCCTTGAGCAGCAGCAGGCTCTCCTCGGGAATGGCCGTATTGACGCGGCGGCCTGTGATGTCGGAGACGACGCGGTCGTAGTCGCCCTTTGGGTCGTAGCCAAAGAGGGAGAGCATGAAGCCGTCCTTGCCACGGGCTGAGCCGTGGCAGGTGCCGGCATTGCAGCCGGCCCGGAAAAAGACGGGCATCACGTCGCTGCGGAAGCTCGGCGGTGCAGCGGCCGGCGGTGCGTCATCGGCGGCGGCAAGTCCAGAGAGAGCGAAGAAAAGGGTGAGGCAAAAAGGGGACAGGCACCTTTTGCTACGCAAAAGAGAGCCAGTCCCCTTTTTGCAGTCGCTTGTTTGGCATGTGGAGTTCATGGTTCCGCGCTCCGCTTTCCGTGGTGCCTTACAGTCTTGGATCGATCCGCAGCGTGCCCTTGCCGGCCCGCTGGCGGATCTCCTGGCCCGCCGCCTTGACCATGAGTTCACAGCCGAGGCCGCTCACGGCGCCCAGGAGTGCGTCGTCGGTGGCCTCGATTGTGAAGACGATTTCCTTCGAGTCTTTCGTGACCGTGGGGAGCGGCTCAACGACGTTCACCCCCTTGGGCAGCCCGAGCAGCTTCGCCGTGGCCTGGCCCTCGAACGGCGTCTT
>JBIIOL010000046.1:0-11849 GCA_044336965.1 Pirellulales bacterium
CATGCACCAGCGGATCCGCGCCAGCCTGGCCATGGCCGAACAGCGGCGACCGGTCCGCACCCTGGCCTTCTCTCCCGATGGCATCCAGGCCGCCATGGCAGGCGACGACGGTGAGATCCGGCTCTTCTCGAGCGAAACGGGCCAGTTGCTCGACCCCATCACAGGCCAGGGTGGCGCCGTGATCGCCGCCGCGTTCGTCGGCACCGGCCGGCTGCTCTCGGTGGCCGCCAACAAGTCGCTCGTCGTGTGGAACACGCTCGCACCGTGGGTGCTGGAACGCCGGCTGGGCGCGATCGATTCCCCGCAGGTGTTCGTCGACCGTGTCACCGCGCTCGACTTCAGCCCAGATGGCCGCCTGCTTGCCACTGGCGGCGGCGTGCCCTCGCGCAGCGGCGAACTCAGGCTCTGGGACGTCGAGACGGGCAGCCTCGTCCGCGAGATCACCGAGCCGCACTCAGACGCCGTCTTGTGCCTGCAGTTCTCCCCTGATGGCCGGCAGATCGCGTCCGGGGCGGCCGACCGCTTCACGAAGGTGTTCGATGTCGAGACAGGGAAGTTCGTGAAGTCGTTCGAGGGACATGGCCAGCATGTGCTGGGCGTCAGCTGGCGGGCCGACGGCCGCGTGTTGGCCACGGGCAGCGCCGACAAATCGATCAAGCTCTGGGACTTCCGGGCCGGCGAGGTGCTCCGTTCGCTGCCGGCGCTGACGAAGGAGGTCACGGCGGTGCGATTCATCGGCGCCACCGACAACTTTCTCGCGGCCGCCGGCGACAAGACCATCACCACGAGGACCAGCGAAGGTGGCACGGGGCAGGCCTACGCCGGTTCGACCGATTACGTCTACGCGGTGGGTGCGAATACGATGGGCACCGTGATCGTGGCTGGCGGCGAGGATGGCGTGGTGAGGATCTGGGACCAGAAGGGGCAGCCGATCACCACGTTCACGCCACGGCCTCCACTCCCTGCGGCAGCGTCGAAATGACCGCCCGCTCGTCAGATGCGCTGACGGTTTGCTGACGCGAGAGTTCGTGGCGATGGCAGCCCGACGAAGACCAGCCCTATGAGCCTCTCCCAAATGCAGTCCGCCTGCGTCTTCGCGGCCACTCTTGTCGCGGTGGCTGTCACCGGCCCGACTGTGGTGATGGTCTGGGCCGAGGCCCCTGCCCCGTCCGGCGGCCGGGCCGACGCCCAGTTGGCCGTCTATTCCGAAAAAATCCGGCCGCTGCTGGCGGAGCGATGCTTCTCCTGTCACGGCGGTCTCAAGCAGGAGGCTGGCCTGCGGCTCGACACGGTGTCCCTGATGGTCGAAGGGGGCGAGTCGGGCGGGGTGGTCACGAAGGGGGATCCCAACGTGAGCCTGATCCTCGAGCGGGTGAACGACCCCGATCCGGCCACGCGGATGCCGCCCGAGGGCGAGGGAGAGCCGCTGTCGGCCGAGCAGCTTGCGATGCTGAAGGACTGGATCAAGGCCGGCTGCCCCGCGCCGGCTGATGAGAAGCCTGAGGCCGATCCGAAGAGCCACTGGGCATTTCAGCCGCGGGTGCGGCCGGAGGTACCGGCCGTGAAGAACGCGTCGTGGGTGAGAAACCCCATCGACGCGTTTCTCGCCGAGGCCCACGAGAACGCCGGCGTCGTGCCACAGCCCGAGCCGCCGCGTGCTGTCCTGATCCGCAGGGTCTCTCTCGATCTCATCGGCCTGCCGCCGCAGCCGGAGGAACTGGCCGCGCTCGAGGCCGATGCGTCGGCTGACTGGTACGAAAAGCTCGTCGAGAAGCTGCTGGCCGATCCGCGGCACGGCGAGCGTTGGGGCCGCCACTGGATGGACATCTGGCGCTACAGCGACTGGTGGGGACTGGGTGACCAGCTCCGCAACAGCCAGAAGCACATGTGGCACTACCGCGACTGGATCATCGACTCGGTCAATGCCGACCTGCCCTACGACGAGATGGTCCGTCAGATGCTCGCGGCCGATGAGCTCTATCCCGATGATCCGGCGAAACTCCGTGCCACCGGTTTTCTGGCCCGCAACTGGTTTCTCTTCAACCGCACGCCGTGGATGGACGAGACGGTGGAGCACGTCGGCAAGGGGCTCTTGGGCCTGACGATGAACTGCTCGAAGTGCCACGACCACAAATACGACCCCGTCAGCCAGGAAAATTTCTACCAGATGCGAGCCTTCTTCGAGCCGATCAGCGTGCGGCTCGATGTCGTGCCCGGGGAGGGTGACCTCGAGAAGAATGGCCTCCCGCGGGTCTACGACGGGCTACTCGACACGCCCACGTATCGCTTCGTGCGGGGCGAGGACACGAAGCCCGACAAGACAAAGCCGATCGAGCCGGGCGTGCCCGACGTGATCGCGTTCAAGCAACTGGCCATCGAGCCAGTCTCGCTCCCGAAAACGGCAGTCGAGCCCGAGCGGAGGCCGTGGGTGCTCGATGCCCACGTGGCCACGGCCCGCCGTGCATTCGAGTCGGCCGAGGTGGCGGTCGCGAAGGATTCGACGCCGGTGACGCAGCAGGCGGTGGCTGTCGCCAAGGCGGAGTTGGCAGCGGTCGAAAAGCGTGCCGAAGCGACGCGGGCCGCATGGACCGCCGCAGACGCTGCCTCCGCTTCCGAGGCCGATCCACTCCGCAAGCAGGCGGCCGAGTTGGCGAAAGCTGCGGTGCGAGCGGAACGGGAACTGGCCGTGGCCAAGGCATGGGGCAAGGTTGCGGAGATTGCAGGCAAGGTCGCGAAGGTAGCGCAGGAAAAGAAAGAGGCTGCGTCGGTCGCACCCCTCGAGAAGGAACTAGCCACGGCCCGCGAGGCGGTCGAGAAAGCGGTGAAGGCCGTGGGCGAGGCCGACGAGAAGTTCACGCCGCTCGTCGGCGCGAAGTGGACGCCCACGCGGTTCAAAAACTCTGGAGCCGATGACCCCTCGGTGCCGTTTCCTACCACGAGCACCGGTCGTCGGAAGGCCCTTGCCGAGTGGATCGTCGACCCACGGAATCCGCTCGCCGCCCGCGTGGCGGTCAATCACATCTGGATGCGGCATATCGGCAAACCGCTGGTCAGTACGGTCTTCGACTTTGGCCGTAAGGGCAACGCCCCGACTCATCCGAAACTGCTCGACTGGCTGGCGAGTGAACTGGTCGAAGGTCCGGTCGGCGGGAAGCCGTGGAGTATGAAGCACCTGCATCGTCTGATCGTCACGTCGGCTGCCTACCGCATGGGTTCGTCCACGGCGGGCGCCGAGGCCAGCATGAAGGCCGATCCCGACAACGAGTGCCTCTGGCGGCGAGAGCCGGTCCGGCTGGAGGCCCAGGTGGTCCGTGACTGCATCCTGTCCTTGGCTGGCACGCTCGATGCCACGATGGGCGGCCCTTCGATACCCGCTGGCGAGCAGTCGAAGTCATTCCGGCGCAGCATCTACTTCTGGCACTCCGACATCGACCGCAACCTTTTCCTCACAACCTTCGATGATGCGGACGCCAAGGAATGCTACCGTCGCGACCAGAGCATCGTGCCGCAGCAGGCCCTCGCGATCTCCAATGCGGCGATCGTGCACGACTCGGCAGCAAAGATCGCAGAGCGGATCAGCATGACTGTCACGCCGGGCGGGGCGGGCATGAGCGACGAGGCGTTTCTGGATCGGGCGTTCGTGCTGCTGCTCGACCGCAGGCCTTCGGCCGACGAACGGGCCGCCTGCTCCGCGGCGATCGGCAAGTGGCGGACGCTCGCGAAGCCGGCCGACGCGGGTGCCGATCCGGCGCTCGTTCACATGGTGTGGGCGCTGCTGAACCACAACGATTTCGTGACGCTGAGGTGAACCCATGACATGGAACACGTTCTCCGCCGCCGACGCGGAGTCCCCCAGCTTCCGCCGGGGGCTTCTTGGAAGACGTACGTTCCTGGCCGACATGGGCCTCGGATTCACGGGGCTGGCACTCGGCGCGATGCTCCAGCGCGACGGCGTGGCGAACTCGGCCGCTTGGACACCGCCCGACGGCAGGCCGCACTTCGCCCCCAAGGCTAAGAGCGTGATCTGGCTCTTCATGAACGGCGGTGTGAGCCACATGGAGAGTTTCGACCCCAAGCCAGAGATCACGAAATACGCCGGCAAGACGATCGCCGAGACTCCCTACGCCGACGTCCAGAATCCCGCCAAGCTCGCCAAGGAGCGGGCCCCGGTGCCTGACGGCAATGGCCTGCAGCGCAACACCCTCTTTCCGTTGCAGGTGGGCTTCAGAAAGCACGGCCAGAGCGGGATCGAGCTCAGCGACTGGTTTCCCCACACGGCCCGAAACATCGACAAAATCTCGATCGTTCGGTCGATGTGGACCACCGACTCCAACCACGGTGCGCAAACCCAGTTTCACACCGGCCGCCACATGCTCGACCCGGTGCAGCCAACCCTGGGCGGCTGGGTGCACTACGGGCTCGGCTCGCTCAACGACAACCTGCCGCAGTTCATCTCGATCGGCACGCGGGAGTATTGGAACAAGAAGGATGGCCACTACCTCGGGCCCGCCCACGACGCCGTGCCGCTGCGGATCGACCCGAACAATCCGCTTGCCTATGGCAGGCCCGAGCGGCCGCTCTCACGCGAGGCACAGTCCATAGGCTTCGGCCTGGTCGAGCAACTCAACGGCCTCACCGGGGTGGAATACCCGAACGACCGGGCAACGGCCGCGCGGATCGCGTCGTATGAACTGGCGTTCAAGATGCAGCGGAGCGTGCCGGAGGTGGTGGACTTCGCCGACGAGACGGAGGAGACGAAGAAGCTCTACGGCCTCGACCTGCCCCACTGCAAGGATTTTGGCATGCAGTTGCTGGCCGCACGGCGATTCGTGGAGCGGGGCGTGCGGTTCATCCAGATCCAGCATGGCGGCGGCGGGGCCGGTGCCTGGGATGCGCACGGCGGCCTCAAGGCCAACCACGAGAAGCTATCGCTGCAGGTGGATCAGCCGATCGGGGCGTTGCTCGAGGATCTCGACCGCCGCGGACTGCTCGACGAGACGATCGTGATCTTCGCGACCGAATTCGGCCGCACGCCCGGCTCCCAGGGCTCCGATGGCCGCGACCATCATCCCTTCGCGTTTTCGGTCTGGATGGCCGGCGGCGGGATCAAGGGGGGCCACGTGCACGGTGCCACCGACGAGCTCGGTTTCCATGCCGTGGAACACCGGCACTACGTCACCGACATCCACGCCACGATCCTCAGGCAGCTCGGTCTCGACTCGAACAAGCTCGACGTGCCGGGCCGCAAGCGGCTGGCGATCGACCACGGCACGCCAATCGACGACATCATCGCGTGAAGACAGCCTGGGTGGATGTACCTCGCTCCGCGGGCATGCAGTTTGGGCAAACTTGGAGTGCCCGCGACGCGGAATTGTTGTCACCGACCTCGAATGCCGATCCCCTCCGACAGCCACCCCGCCGCGTGGGGGAACCGGGAGGAACCATGCAACACGACAGAAGCCGCGACCGCGCGACGTCGCAGAGGTCGCACTCGCTTTCCATCGAAGCCATGGAGCCACGTCGCGTGTGCGCGGTCGGCGTCTCGCTCTCACTGGCCCGCGACACCGGCCGCAACGCTAACGACCGCATCACCTCAGACGCCACGCTTTTCATCAGCCGTCCGTTGGCGGCGGGACAGCGGGTCGAATATAGCTTCAACGGATATGACTTCCGCACCGCCGTGATGACCGATGCCCGTCGCTTCGTGCCGGCGGGCATCGGAGGAGACGGCAGCTATCAAGTGGCAGCGAGGGTGGTCGATGCCGCCGGCAGGGTGACACCCGTCGGGCCGACGCTCACGTTTCGGCTCGATCGCTCAGCGGCTCCGCTGCGGGTGGCACTCCGGCAGGATACCGGTGCGTCGGCCACCGACAGGATCACGTCGAATGGGAATCTTGCCGTTTCAGGCCAGGAAAAAGGCTCGACGCTGCAGTACAGCCGCGACGATGGCACATGGCATCCATCAACGGCTGTCTGGGGCGGCTATGCACCGCAACCGGGCTTGAACCGATGGCGGGTCCGGCAGGTGGACGTGGCCGGGAACGCTTCCACGCCGGTCGCGATCGACTTTGACCTCGACACTGCACGCGACGAGCGGGTGGTGCGGCTCGAGGGCCCGCGATCAGGCCCCTTCGTGGCGGTGGCTGGCCAGCGGGTGGTCTGGGTGCTCGAGTTCGCGAAGCCGATGCAAGTGTCTGCGGTTCATGGCACCGTGCCCGGCATCCAGTTCAGGTTTCGCGGGCAGGACCTGATGGCACGGTGGAGCGGCGGAAGCGGCACGAATCGGCTCGAGTATGCCTATGTGTTCACCGCACAGCAGGCAGGGTCGGGCATGCTCGAACCGCCGACGCATGCGTGTCTTTGCTTCGGAGGCCTGATCACCGATCCGGCCGGCAACAAACTCCGCAAGCACGAACTGCCCGCCGTCGCGGCCACATGACCACCGACGGCAAACGAAGTCGACCGCGGCGGACGCACGCGGCCTAACCGCCGGCCGTGCCACGGGCGGCTGACTCAAGCTGCAACTCGGAGAGCGCGTTGGAGGCGGCCCTCTGTTCCGCTTCCTTCTTGTTGCGGCCCCAGGCCGGCGGATACCGCCGCTGACCGATCTGCGCCGACACGTGAAAACTCTTGCTGTGATCAGGCCCGGCCTCCTCGACCACTTCGTAGGTGGGCGTCACGCCGTAATCCCGCTGCGACAACTGCTGCAGCAGCGACTTGTGATTGAGCCCCTGCTCGCCCGAGGCCACCTTCACGATCTCCGGCTCCAGCATCCTCGCCACCAGCGCCCGCACCGGCTCCAGACCGCCGTCGAGATACATCGCGGCCACGAGCGACTCGAACAGGTCAGACAGCACCGACGCCGGCACCGGACGGTTGAGCGCCAGCCCCTTGCCGACGATGAGAAAGTCGATCAGCTGCAGCCGTTCCGTGATCCGTCCGCAGGTCTCCCGGCTGACGACCACCGACTTGATCCGGGTGAGATCCCCTTCGAGTGAATCAGGGAAGAGCTGGTAGAGCGTCTCACAGACGATGAATCCGAGGATCGCATCGCCGAGGAACTCGAGCCGCTCGTTCGACGCCAGCCGGTGCTGGGCGCCCGACGCATGGGTGAAGGCCGCCACCAACAGGGCTGGATCACGAAACTCGTATTCGATCCGCCGCTGGCACTCGGCGATGTCGACGACGCCCTCGGGCCGGTCGCCCCGCTCCGGACGAGGCTGTCCACCCCGCGGCTGCTCCGCCCGCTGCTGCTGGTCCGTTCGATTCATGCGTGCCATACCGTGCCCGACCGGGCCCGCTTTCCTGCCACAGTCCAAAGGTACGCCCCTTCGCCGCGACCTGTCAACGCAACACCGTTCAAAACGCCGGCAAAAACAGCAATTCGGCCGTTCGACGAACCCTCCCCGGACCGCCCGCGTAGAACCCATTGAGACACGCGATGACGCCGGTGCCAACGCGGCAGCCGGCATGGATGCGTTTGCAGCCGCGAGTCGGCAGGCATGACACCCGTGCCCTCCGCGCCACGAAGCAGCCTGCCTACAATCCCCGGAAATTGACACCAGAAAGGTTGAACCAGTTTTATGAACACATATCGTGCCACGATTCTTTCAGTGAGTCGGTCGCCGGCCCCGTTCGCCCGCCGGTGGGGCATTTTTTCCTGCCTCATGACCTGTGCGGTGCCGGTTGCCGCCGTGCTTGGCCTGACGGCGGCGGTCCGCGGCGACGAAACAGCAGCGACGGCCGAAGACCTCATGCATGCCAACTCGCTCTCCAAGGCGTTCCGCCATGCGGCGGAGCAGGCCATTCCGAGCGTGGTGGTGGTCCGCAGCGAAACGAAGGCCAAGAAGGTCTCAGCCAACCGGGGCCAGCGGCAGGGACCCGACCGCGGCGGGGAAAACCCGTTCAAGGGCACGCCGTTCGAAGACTTCTTCAAAGATGGGGTTCCCGAGGGCTTCGACTCCAACCAGCCCGAGGGCGGCCGGACGCAGCCACGATCGGGCGTCGGTTCGGGCGTGATTGTCGACAAGGACGGTCTGGTGCTCACCAACAACCATGTGGTTGCCGGAGCCGACACGGTGACGGTCGAACTGCCCGACGGCCGCGAGTTCAAGGCGGCCGAGATCAAGACCGACCCGGACAGTGATCTCGCCGTCATCAAGCTGGAGAATGCCCACGACCTGCCGGTCTCGAAGCTCGGCGATTCCGACAAGCTCGACATCGGCGACTGGGTGATCGCGATCGGCAATCCGTTCGAACTCGAGACGACCGTCAGCGCCGGCATCATCAGCGGTAAGGGGCGCGAGTTGGGCAGCATCCGCCGGGCGAAGTTCCTCCAGACCGACGCCGCCATCAACCCTGGCAACTCGGGTGGGCCGCTGGTCAATCTCGCCGGCGAGGTGATCGGCATCAACACCGCCATCGCCTCCAACACCGGCGCCTACCAAGGCGTCGGGTTCGCGATCCCGATCAACCTGGCCAAGTGGGTGAGCGGTCAGCTCATCGCGAAGGGCTCGGTGGAGCGTGGCTACCTCGGCGTGTCGATCGGACCGCTCAGTAACGAGATGGCATCGAAGCTCGGCGTGAAGAGCCGCAAGGGCGTGCTCGTGACCGAGGTGATGGATGGCACGCCGGCCGCCGACGCGGGCGTCCAGGAGCTCGACGTGATCACCGCTTTCGATGATCTGGCAGTGGATGGGCCTCGTTCGCTGCAGGAGGTTGTGGAGAAATCGGCCATCGGCAGGCAGCACACCGTCACGGTGCTGCGCGACGGCAAGCCGATGACGCTCTCCATCTCGGTGAAGCCGCTGCCCGACAAGATCGCGAAGCGCGACGGCTCCGGCAGCCGGAAGCTGTCGGCTGGCGACGATGAGACCTTCTATTCGGAGGCATTCGGCATCGAGATCCGTGACAAGTCCTCGCTGCCCGAGAACGCCTACGAGGGCTTCGACGGCGTCGTCGTCGATCGCGTCGACAACGAAGGCGTGGCCGCCGAGGCCGGCATCGGCCCTGGCGTGCTGATCCGCAAGGTCGGCAAGACGGCCGTGAAGACGATCGCCGACTTCGCCGAGGCGATCGAGAAGGAGTCGCCCGAGGAGGGCGTGGTGCTGCAGGTGCGAACGCCCCGCGGCAACAGCGCCATCCTGCTGAAAAAGGGTCTTTAGCTATCGGTCTGTTCGCTCCGTCGGTACAGTAGCCGCATGGCAACGCTTGGCGTCAACATCGATCACGTGGCCACGATCCGGCAGGCCCGCCGCACGGTCGAACCCGACCCGGTGTGGGCGGCGGCGCTCGCCGAACTCGGCGGCGCCGACGCCATCACGGTCCACCTCCGCGAAGACCGTCGCCACATTCAGGATCGCGATCTCGAGGTGTTGAGGTCCACCGTCCAGGTGAAGCTCAACCTCGAGGCCGCGATCGCGCCGGCGATGATCGAGATCGCCTGCCGGGTGAAGCCCGATCAGGTGACGCTCGTGCCGGAAAAGCGTGAGGAGGTGACCACGGAAGGTGGCCTCGATGTCGTCACGCACCGGACCGCGACGGCGGAGGCGGTCCGCCGCCTGCACGAGGCCGGCATCGCCGTCTCGCTGTTCCTCGATCCCAGTTCGCGGCAGATCGATGCCGCGGTCGATCTTGGCGTGGCGGCTGTGGAGCTGCACACCGGCTGCTACGCCAACGCCACGACCGACGCCGAGCGGCATGCCCATCTCGTGGAGCTGTCGCGGGCCGGGGCAATGATCCGTCAGGCGAAGCTCGAGCTCAACGCCGGCCACGGCCTGACGTACCGCAACGTCGTGCCGGTGGCCCGCCTCGAAGGAATGGGCGAGCTCAACATCGGCCATTCGATCGTATCGCGAGCCGTGCTCGTCGGCTTCTCGCAGGCCGTCCGCGAGATGAAGACGCTCATCGGCTGAAGTCGGGACGGGATGGTCGTCCACGATCATGTGTCTACCAAAGCCGACCATATGATTCTAAAAATGCTGAAGAACACCGGACGCACCTCACCTATGGCAGTCATTCGTTCGCACTTCCTCTCGTTGCCAGTCAATTTCCCGACGATTTTTTTGGCAATTGCGGCTGCTTGTCTGTGCCCGGCCTTCGCAGCCGCGGATGTGTCCGTGCTCGAACTCCGGCCACACGACCACGTGATCCTCATCGGCAACACGCTCGCCGAAAGGATGCAGTATTTCGGGAACTTCGAGACGTTCCTGCACTCGCGGTTTCCGCAACACGAGTTGTATGTCCGCGACCTCGGCTGGTCGGGCGATGAGCTCACGATCCGCCTGCGCTCGCAGGGGTTCCACGACCACGGCAGCAACCTCGTGGATCATTCACCTGACGTTGTCATTGCGATGTTCGGATTCAACGAGTCGTTCGCCGGGCCGGCGGGCGTAGAGAAATTCGAGAAGGATCTCGCGGCGTTCGTGAAGGATCCCTACTCGATCGACCGCTACAACTCGCCCGGCGGCGACTGGGATCGGGGTGACGGGCACGGCACCGCCGGCCGCGGCGTCAAGCCTGTCCGCAAGGTCGTTCTCGTCTCACCGATCGCCCACGAAAACCTGAAGCGACCGAGCCTGCCCGACGGCTCGACAAACAACGCCCGGATCGCGATCTATACCGAGTCCATGAAAAAAGTGGCCGCCCGCGAGGGGGCGGCCTTCGTCGATCTCTTCACCCCGAGTCGCGACCAGATGGCCCGGTCGACGAAGGCCTGGACGATCAACGGCATCCATCTCAACGAGCATGGCGATCGGGAGGTGGGCCGGATTCTCGACGCGGCGCTCTTCGGCCCGCGGCGTGACGAACCAACGGTCGATCTCGCAGCCCTGCGGGCGGCCGTGAACGAGAAGAACCTGCAGTTCTTCTACGACCATCGCGGCGTCAACGGCTGCTACATCTACGGCGGCCGGAAGAATCCCTACGGCACCGTGAACTTCCCTGCCGAGTTCAAGAAACTCCGGGCGATGACGGCCGTCCGCGACCGCCGGGTCTGGGACGTGGCCCGAGGGAAGCCGGTGCCCGACGCGATCGACGACTCGGGAACCGGCGATCTGAAGCCGGTGGAGACCAACGTCAAGACGCTCGCCCCCGCGACCACCCCCGAGGAGTCGCTGGCGATGATGGAGATCGAGGATGGCTACGAGGTGAATCTGTTCGCCTCGGAGGTCGAGTTTCCCGAGCTTGCCAACCCCGTGCAGATGACGTTCGACGCGAAGGGCCGGCTCTGGATCGCCACGATGCCCGGCTACCCACAATACCTGCCTGGCGTGCCCGTCAATGACAAGATCCTGATCTTCGAAGACACCGATGGCGACGGCAAAGCCGACAAGCAGACGGTGTTCGCCGACGGCCTCCATCTGCCGACCGGCCTCGAGATTGCCGACGGCGGGCTCTACGTCGCGCAGGAGCCGAACCTCGTCTTCCTGAAAGACACCGACGGCGATGACAAGGCTGATGTCCGCGAGATCGTGCTCGACGGGTTCGATTCGGCCGACTCGCACCACGCGATCGGTGCCTTCGCGAGCGATCCGGGCGGCGGGCTGCTCATGGAGGAGGGCACGTTTCATCAGACGGCGGTGGAGACGATCCGTGGCCCGAAGCGGTGCTCCAATGCCGGCATCTTCCGCTATGACCGAAAGCGAGAGGAGTTCGACGTCTTCGTGTCGTACGGTTTCGCGAATCCCTGGGGCCAGACGTTCGATCGCTGGGGGCAGTATTTCGTGGCCGACGCCTCGGGCGGCGCAAACTACTTCGGCACCGCCTTCTCGGGTGACGTCGACTATCCGCAGAAGCATGCCAGCCTCAAACAGTTCCTGCAAAAGCAGTGGCGTCCGACCTCGGGCTGT
>JBIIOL010000458.1:0-3469 GCA_044336965.1 Pirellulales bacterium
TCGGTCCGATCCAGGTGCCCGGTGGACTCCCCGCCGCCCGCTACGTCCAGTCGCAGTTCGCGATCATCAACGAGCACAGGATGGCAGGTGGCATCGGGATCCGCGACCTGTTCATGCGCGGTCTCGACCTCGACGCCTTCGCCGGCGGAATGTTTCCCGCGAGCCAGATGCTGGGCACTTCGACATCGGTCAACCTCGCCAGTTACTGGCTCGGCTTGGGCTTCACCTGGCACTTCCATCAGGCGCCTTCGCCAACGCGACGCGACGCCTCATGAGTCGCGCGTCCCCGTGTGCAGACCGCGGTGGATCCAGCGGACGGAAGCCCCGCATGGTCGAACTCCGCTCATGAAAGCGGCTTTTGGAATGGGAACCATGCTGTAAGTGCATCACTCGGGGATCGTCTTTCCAGGCACCGCCTCGAAGGGCTCGGCGTGAAGCAGCTCCTCCCGTCCCCGCGTGCCGGGCAGGATCTCGAAACGCGGATCGAAATCCACCATCGTGCTCGCGAGCTTGGCCAGGATCGAGACATCGCCTTCGACCTTCGCCGTGCCGTCCTTGATCTGGGCCTCGAGCGTCTTGGCCCCGATCATCGTCTGCTCGAGGTCGGAACGGTTGATCGTAAGCGTGAGATCGGCCTTCTTGGCCAAGAACCCGGGCAGGTTCGTGAGGGTGGCGTTCTCGAGCTCGACCGCGAATTTCTCGCCGTTGTCCGGCGTGATCAGGTTCATCGTGAACCGCATGCCCTCGGCTTTGCGGCTGTCCATCCGAATGCCAAGGAAGTCGAGAAATAGCTCCGTACTCATCGCCCGGATCACGTCTGGTCCGCTCGATTTGGGCGAGGCCCCCTCGGGAACGCCCTCGCGGAGTTCGTAAGCGCCCGACAGGAAGCTGTTGCGAAGCCCCGGATTCTCCTGCTGGTAGCCGAGCTGTTCGAACACGTCGGCCAGGAGATCCTTCGCTACCTGGTTCCTGGGCTCCGCATGCACGAGCTTATTGAGAATCTCGGTGGCGAGCAGGTATTCGCCCTGATCATGGAGCTGCCTTGCCTTGGCCAGGATTTTTTCCGAGCCCCCCATCATCTCGACATAGAGCGGGGCCGACTCCTCGGGGGAAGGAGGGATGAGCGTGGCGGGATTGCAGTCCCAGTAGCCGAGGTAGCGGTTGACGACGGCCCGAGCGTTGTGCGGGACCGAACCGTGGTAACCGCGGCAGTCCCACCGCTGCTGGAGACTCTTCGGCAGCTCGTAAACGTTGTGAATCTGATTGACCGTCACGCCCTGATTGGCCAGGTGGAGCACCTGGTTGTTGAAGTGGGCATAGAGATCCCGATGTCCGCGGAGGATCTCCTGCACCCTGTCGTTGCCCCACCGCGGCCAGTGGTGGGCGCCGAACATCACCACGGCCTCCTGGCCGAAGCGGTAGATGACCTCGTTAATGTATTTCGACCAGTTGAGGGCGTCACGCACCAGAGCGCCGCGGAGCGTGTAGATGTTGTGGAGCGTGGCGCAGACGTTCTCGGCAATCCAGAGGGCCTTCATGTCGGGGATGTAGGTATTCATCTCCGATGGGGCTTCCGTGTTGGGCGTGTTCTGGAAGATCATCCGCACGCCGTCCACCTCGATCTCCTCGATGTCTTTCTCCACGATACGGGTCGGCGCGATCAGGCCGGATGTGCCCCGCGAGATGCCATGCCCAAGTCCTTGGGTGACGTAGCCGTAGGGGCTCACCGGCAGGAGCACGCCATACTGATAGAACATCCGTCGGTTCATCGCGTTACCGGCGAAGACGTTCTCCGAGATCGAGTAGAGCATGAAGTCGCGGGGGGCCAGGATCTGCACCTTTCCGGAGCGGACGTCGGCCTCGTCGACCACGCCGCGGACGCCTCCCCAGTGGTCGCCGTGCGAGTGCGAGTAGACGACCGCCGTGACCGGCAGGCCCTCGCCTTTGTGCTCCTGGAACAATTTCCAGGCGGCCCGCATGGCGTCGGCGGTGACGAGGCAGTCGAAGACGATCCAGCCGGTCTTGCCGCGAACGAAGGTAGTCTGAGCGAGGTCGATGCCGCGGACCTGGTAGATGCCGGGGACGACCTCGTAAAGTCCGTAGTTGTTGTTGAGTTGGCCGATGCGGTGCATCGAGGGATGGACCGTGTCGAATTCCTCCTTCTGGTCGAGGAACTGAAACCGCGTCATGTCCCATGCAACGCCGCCGGCGTCGTTTTTGATCTGCATCTGGGGCATCCGAGCGATCAGGCCACGCCGCTGTTCGTCGAAGTCGCGTGTGTCGTCAAACGGTAAGGCCTGCTTCGCCTTCCGCAGCACCTCCTTGGTGAACTCCGAGGGGGCTTTTCCCTTGGGGTGAAAGTGTCCGGCCGCCGGAGCGGCGGGATTCGGGGCCGCGGGGGCGGACTCGCTGTCGAGCGTCATGTGCGCAGCCACGGCAAACGCAGGAAGACTCTGCACGAACTGACGACGGGTGGTCATGATAAAGGCTTTCTTGAAGCTTGGACCTGGAGTGAGACTGGGGCCGACCGTCCGACGCGGGATGGGCAGGATATCCCTGCCACCCGGGGGATACAATGCTCTGCGGCTTGTTGTCATTGGCAAGCTATTGATGCCGCTGCACTGGTTGTGAAAGCGGCAGTTGGATTCAATACCGACGTAAGGATGCCGATCGATGAAGTGTTCCGATGGGGCGAATCGATTGGGCAGACAGGCTCGCCGTCAGCACGGCCGCCAGGCCGCCGCTCGTAGAGCTTGCGAATGAACGTACAGTCGGGCATGTATCGCACATGCCGCACCGGCCGGTCGTTCGATGTGGTGATTTTCACCATGGAACCTTTCGCGAAAAAATGAAGGCAGGGGCGGCACCCGATGGCGCCGCCCCTGCCGTATAAACCGAGATACTGCCAAGGGCGACGGCCTGCCCTGAAACAGGGTCCGATTGAGGGAAGTGTCTTTCAGAAACCCATGTTTTTTCGGGCGACACTGCGATTGAGCGATTCCTGCCGGGGAGCCAACAACTGCCTACTCGCCGGTCCTCAGCGGGTTGGCACACACGCCGCCGCCCCACTTTTTCTGTGGCAAGCTTGACCACAATTGTGTACGCCCGTACACTCTTTGCCGATATCGCACTGTTATGCCTTGGAGGCTCACATGGCTAGCGTCTCACTGCACGACCTCGGGATCGATCGCCTCAGTATCGATGAACGGATCCAAGTCGCTGAAGCAATCTGGAATAGCGTTATCCACGACGTGGAAGCCGCACCGATCCCCGATTGGCAGAGAGCGGAACTTGAGCGACGGCTCGCTGACAGCGTTGCGAATCCTGATGCCGTGCGGCCCTGGGGCGATGTCGAGGTCGAGGCCCTCACCCGAGTGAAGCGTTGAGCGACAATCGGGATTAGAATCTGGGGGTCAGCAACTATGACGCGAGAATCGCACGCTCGCATATCCTTCGACACCGCCCCGGA
>JBIIOL010000459.1:0-3466 GCA_044336965.1 Pirellulales bacterium
ACAAGCCGCCAGAGCATCCCGATCCTTTGGGGTCACGATGCCAGCCTCGACAACGTGCTTGGTCAATCCAGCAACGTCCAGAGCGACGGCAAGCAGTTGTTCGTCGCCGGCGAATTGATTGGAGAGGGCCCGATCGCGGAGAGGGTTGTCTCGCTCGCCAAGAAGGGGCTGCGGTTCCAGGCGTCAATCGGTGCCGACACAGGCAAGATCGAGAACGTCGCACCAGGCGAATCCGTCACCGTCAACGGCCGGAATTTCTCCGGCCCTATTTCCGTTGTTCGAGGCTCCTCGCTGCGAGAGGTCTCGATCGTCCTTTTCGGAGCCGATGCCGCTACATCGGCCGCTATCGCCGCGGAGGCGAGTGAGGATGCGCACATGGCTGACGAAGCCAAGCAGACGCCCGCCGAGGAGCCGGTCAAGGCTGTCGCGGTGGAAGCCACGGCGAGCGTCGCCGTGGAGCCGGTGGTCGAGGCCAAGGCCGTCGAGGCCGAAGCGAAGAAGGAGAAGTCGATGGACGAAATCAAGGCCGAGATCAAGGCCGAACTGCTGGGCGAGATTCGTGCCAGCCGCCCTGCCGCCCCGGCGGTGCACGTGGTTGAGAAGGTCGACGGCCCCGCGGTCGTCGAGGCAAGCCTCGCGCTTGCCGGTGGCCTTCCCAACCCCGAGAAGCACTACGACGCCCGCACGCTTGAAGCGGCTGGCAAGGCCCGCGGCGTGAGCCTCGGCGAAGTGCTCCTCGAGGCCGCCCGCAAGAGCGGTTACGACGGTGCCAACAAGATCACCACCGGAAACATCCGGCAGGTGCTCGCCCATGCGTTTTCGAGCCACTCGATCGGCAACGTGGTGAGCGCCACTTACGGCAAGTTTTTGCTTGCCGGGTTCACCGCCGTGGAGTCGACGTGGGACAGGATCGCCTCGATCCGCTCCGTGTCGGACTTCAAGGCCGTGACGGGCGTGCGGTTGAACGGCGGGTTCGAATTCGAGGAGCTTGCTCCCGGCGGCGAACTCAAGAGCGCTGATGCTTCGGACGAGACGCGGACCATCCAGGCCAAGACCTACGGCCGGATTTCCTCGATCCGTCGCGAGGACATCATCAACGACGACCTGGGCGCTCTCACCGCCGTGCCCACCCGCCTTGGGCGTGGGGCGGCCTTGAAGCTCAACAGCGTGTTCTGGAGCGAATTCCAGAGCAGCAACAGCACCTTCTACTCGAAGGAGACGGCGGCGGCGGGCAACGCCCTCGCCCTCTCGTCGCTGAAGACTGCCGTGACGAGCTACCGGAAGCTGAAGGATCCTGACGGCAACCCGCTGGGCATCGCTCCGTCGTTGCTCCTCGTGCCGCCGGAACTGGAAATCACCGCCGCCGAACTGATGGGCTCGTCGCTCATCCACGGCACCAGCGGTGCCGCCCCCAGCACGAACGTGTTGGCCGGTCGCTACCAGGTTGTGTCGAGCACCTACCTCACCAGCTCGTCGACGTGGTGGCTCTGTGCCAACCCGGCCGACCTGCCGGCGATGGAGGTGGCATTCCTTGGCGGCCAGCGTGTGCCGACCGTTGAGCAGGCGGACGTCGACTTCAACATGCTTGGCATTCAGGTTCGCGGTTACTTTGACTTTGGCGTTGCCAAGGGCGAGAAGAACGCGGCCTACCGGATGGCGACCGCCTGACCGTGATGTAGCAATCGTTCCCGGCGGCCTGTCCGCGTGACAGGCCGCCGGGTTTACAAATCCTTCGGTTTCCCAGAGGTACTAAAAATGGCAACTCGTGCAGATGGTGATGTGATTGACTACACGCCCACGACCGGCGTGGCCGCCGGCGAGGCGGTGGTGGTGGGGTCGATGGTTGGCGTGGCGTCCATGCCGATCGCCGCGAACGCGCTCGGTGCCCTTAACGTCGAGGGCGTGTTTTCGATCGGCAAGCCGACCGGTGCTGGAACGGCCATCGCGCAGGGTGCGAAGGTCTATCTGTACCAGGGGCAGGCCGTGACCGGCGCCACCGGCACCGTGATGGGCTTTGCGGCCAAGGCAGCGGCGACGACCGACACGACGGTCGACGTGCTCCTCGTGCCTGGTGCGTAGTAGCTGATCCACACGCAAGCAGTGCCGCG
Source organism: Pirellulales bacterium (assembly GCA_044336965.1). GTDB lineage: Bacteria > Planctomycetota > Planctomycetia > Pirellulales > UBA1268 > CAMCQY01. Next base: position 2,109 of record JBIIOL010000459.1, read on the forward strand.
CGGCGAGAGCCTCTCGCCCGCCGCGCGGCGCTGTAGCGTTCTGTCTGGAGGTTGTCGTGCAGGACATGATGGCGAAGGGTGCCGCGTGGTTCGACCAAGTGCGTCGCCAGCACTTGTCAATCAGCGTCACCTACTTCCCGGTAGGCAACCTTATCGGCCTGGAGTGTGCGGCGACGATCACGGACGGCTACTGGGAGGCTGTCGATGCAGCCGGCCAGATGGTGCGGATCCAGACAAGGGATTTCTTCATAAACCTGACAGACCTACCTGGCGACCCAAGACGTGGAGACGAGGTCGTTGTTGCCGAGGATGGCCTGGAGCGAACCTATACAGTTCAAGTGCCTGGGGGCGATCAGCAGGCTTGGCGATGGGCTGACAGGCGACACCAGGTTAGGCGGATACACACGATGGAGACGGTGGCGGCTGCCGCGATCGTCTCGTATGCGACAACGGAGCTTGGCGAAAGGCTGACAACAGAGGCCGGCGAACCGCTGGTGGCATAAATGGCAAACAAGAAGATCAGCGAACTGCCGCTCGACGCATCGGTAACGGGGCCGGACGTCGTGCCGATCGTCTCCGACGGCGCCACCAAGAAAGTCACCCTGACGACCTTGTCGTCCTTCTTCTCGGCCGCAGGGGCTACTGGCCCAACGGGGCCTGGAGGCGCAACCGGTCCTGCCGGTGCGGCTGGCATCAGCGTCACGGGCCCGACCGGTCCGGCCGGAGCTGGAGAGGCCTACCAGCAATCGTCCGCCCCGGCCACGGCATCCTCCGGCGCGACGTGGCTCGACACGGACACCGGCCAGATTTTCGTGCGATACGAAAGCGTGTGGGTCGAAATTGGCGGCAAGCACTACCCATGATCTGCATGAGTTGACGTATGCCGTTTTTCTCCATCACAAGCCCGTCGAGCGGAAACGCCACGCAACTCCAAGGGAAGGCCGTCAACGCGACGGCTCCTGCCACGGGAAGCGTGCTGACGTATGACGGATCTGCGTGGAACGCCTCACAGGGCGTCACCGGCCCAACGGGTGCGCAGGGTGCAGACGGTGCGAGGATCTTCTACGGATCGACCGGGCCGGCAAGCAACATCGGCCGTAGCGGCGATTTCTACATCGACGGTTCCGCTGGCGTGCTCTACGGGCCCAAGGCAAGTGGGGCGTGGGGCAGCGGGCTTCTGCTTCAGAGCGGGCCGACCGGGCCTATCGGCACGCAGGGGGCTACTGGGCCGTCTGGAGGCCCGACGGGCTCGACGGGCCCAACAGGGGCCGCGGCTTCCGCCGGCGCTAACGTCCAAAGCATTACTGGCACGATGACACTTGGGCCGACGGCACCAAAGTACCAGTTCATCAAGCCGC